>JAEDFL010000059.1 GCA_016292785.1 Clostridiaceae bacterium
CAGTTTGTCGAACTTACTCAAAATTAGCAAAGACCGCTTACATTGTGTAGGCGGTCTCTTTTAAACTGTTTAAAGCGGAAATGTTCAAAATCGGTGAATAGTGAAGAAGTAAGCCCCAAGAACTTGCGTTCCTGGGGCTTTGGCGTCCCCGGCGGGATTCGAACCCACGGCCTTTCGCTTAGGAGGCGAACGCTCTATCCTGCTGAGCTACGGAGACTTACTGCTTGATTATTCTATCAAAAATCGTATTTTTTGTCAACCATAAATATATTTATTTCATTGACTTTTATCATACTAAATGTTATACTTTTATATTGAATAAAATTGTAAAGTAGGCGATTTGTTTGAAAAAATCTCTTATTATAATTTCTTCCCTCCTGCTTGTCTTTTCCGTTGCGCTGACAGCCTGCGGAAGCAAGAATACAATCGTTGACAAGGATGGCAAAACCTACACCTATGTCACGGATGAGAACGGAAACAAGCTTCAGGACAAATGGGGACACCTCATCATTGAAAACACCGACGCTGACGGAAACAAGGTCACTCAGATCTATGAATTTCCCGACAAAATCACGAATAAACGCAATACAAAAATCGAAAACGCAGTTGTCTCAATTAACGTTCCCGACGGTTGGGAGGTTTCCGAGGATACCTCTTTCGTAAGGCTTCGCCACAATGGCAAATGCACAAAATCGGGCGTTGCCGCATGTCAGCTCGACTTTGGCTATCAGCAGAACCTCACCCTGCAGGAAACATATAACGAGTATCTTACAAATGTTGTAAAGCTGAGCAGTCTCGGCGACTCAATCTCCGACATCAAGGAATACGAAGTCACCCTCATGGGCAAGAACGCCAAGTCTATCTCCTATCGTGTTGCATCGGAAAATACCGACGTTTACTACTTCTGCATTGATAACGGCGAGCCGATGATCGAGATCACGGCTTCCGTTTACGATAAATGCTATGACAAGGATTCAATCGTTGAGCTTATCAGCTCGTGCGCCACGGTCAAGGAGCTTCCGACGGATACGGTAAGCACACATCCCACGGATCCTTTCACCAAGCTTTCCGAAAAACCCACTACAACTAATAACGAGTAAGGAGAAATATAATTATGTTGTTTTCACAGGATATAGGAATTGATCTCGGAACATCAAACACCCTTGTTTTCGTCAAGGGTAAGGGTATAATCATCCGTGAGCCGTCCGTTGTTGCCGTTGACCAGAGATTTACACCGGTCAAGGTTGTTGCTGTCGGTTCTGAGGCTAAGGATATGATCGGCAGAACTCCGGGTTCTATCGTTGCTCTGCGTCCCCTGCGTGACGGCGTTATAGCCGACTTTGACGCAACGGCGGAAATGCTCAAAAAATTTATCCGCAAGGCGATCACCGCTTCTCCGCTGAGCAAGACGAGGGTTATGATCTGCGTGCCGTCGGGCGTTACAGAGGTTGAACGCAGAGCGGTCAACGACGCCGCAAAGTCCGCAGGTGCAAGATATGTAAGCCTTATCGAGGAGCCGATGGCGGCGGCGATAGGCGCTGGAATTGACGTTGAAAAGCCTGAAGGCTCGATGATAGTCGATATCGGCGGCGGTACTGCCGAGGTTGCCGTTGTTGCTCTGAGCGATATTGTTACCTCACGCTCCGTCAAGGGTGCGGGCGACAGCTATGACGAGGCTATAATCAACTATGTCAGGAAAAAATACAATCTCCTCATCGGTGAAAGAACCGCCGAGGACATCAAGATACAGATCGGCTCCGCTTACGAATACGAGGGCGAGGGCGCAATCAATGTCAAGGGCAGGAACCTGATCGACGGACTTCCCAAGGACGTTGAGGTCACGGCGGCCGAGATTCGTGAGGCTCTCAAGGAATCCGTCTATCAGATCATTGACGCAATAAAGGTTACTCTTGAGAATACTCCGCCTGAGCTTGCCGCAGATATTGTCGACAACGGCATTACCCTCACGGGCGGCGGTGCGCTTCTCAGAGGTCTTGACAAGCTCATCGAGCAGGAGGTCAGGATCCCCGTAACCGTTGCCGAAAATCCGCTCGACTGCGTTGTTGAGGGAACGGGCATCTGTCTCGAAAAACGCCGCTGATGAATTTTTATTTTACATATCAAGGAGGTGAAGAGGAATGAAAAAAATATTCAGAAACCGCGCATTCAAGGCGCTGATCTGCGTTATTGTCGCACTTTCGCTCGGTGCAGTTATCGCCGCATACACCCATAACCACTCAACGCCGCTTTCATCGGCAACAAGCACGGTGCTTCATCCTCTTCAGCGTTTTTCATCATATCTGAGCTATAAGTTTTCAAATTTTAACGACAGCTTCAAATCCTCCTCCAAGCTCGCTGAAGAAAACAGGGAGCTTAAAGAACAGATAGAGGAATATCAGAACGAAATAATTGACTATAACAACATCAAAGAGAAGCTCAAAACCTATGAGGATTTCCTCGGCGTTAAGGAGGAAAATCCCGATTTTAAATTTGAAAGCGCAACGATAATATCAAACGATTTTGAAAATCCGTTTTCTTCCTTCACTCTTAACAAAGGCTCTGCAAACGGAATAAAGGTGAATGATCCCGTTATCTACGGTAAAAATCTTGTCGGCGTTGTCGCAAGCGTCGGCCCGACCTCCTGCACGGTTTATTCAATCTCAAATCCCAAGATGAACGTCAGCGTTTACGAAACCTATACGGGAGAGATCGGCTATGTTACCGGCACGGGAAAAACCGAGGACAGAGTTTACTGCAAGCTTCCGGGACTTAAATCGGACTCGTCCGTTTCACCGAGCGGAATAATCTGCACTACGGGAAGCGGCGGAATATATCCCAAGGATCTCATTGTCGGCACGGTCGTCAAGCTTGAAAGCTCCAAGGAGGACGGCTCCTCCTTCGCTTCCATACGTTCGGCGGTTAATATCGAGGAGCTTTCCGAGGTCTTTATAATCACGGAATTTGAAGGTCAGGGCGTTATAACCATTACGGGTGACTGATATGAACTATATTGATGAACTGACTAAAAAAGACAATATAAAACGCAGAATACTGCTTGCCGTTATACTCGTTGTCACCTTTCTTCTTCAAACGACAAGCGGATTTTTCCCTGCACCGTTCGGTATTCACGCCTGTCTGCTGATTCCTGCAACGGTGTGCATTGCAATGTTTGAGCGTGAGTTTGCGGGACTTTTCTTCGGTCTTGCCGCAGGAATGATGCTGGAAACGGTCAGCCCCGACAGCGTGTGCTTTTATTCGGTAATGTTTACCCTGATCGGCTTTACGGCAGGTATGCTGATTACCTATCTGATGATCAACAATCTGCTAACGGCATTGATTTTCACGGTATCTTTTTCCCTTATTGTCAACACGCTGTATTTTCTGTTGTTTATCATTTTTGACGGTGTTTCGGTTTCTTTTGGATTTTATCTGAAATATTATTTTATATCTGCGATCTACACTGCTTTGTTCACGCCGATTTTCTATTTCACCGTGAGAGCAATCGTAAAAAAGTACAAATGATTTTTTAAAAACCAATGAAAAGGAGTGAAAAAAATGAGGCTTGCCCGTGAAGAAAAAAAGGGAAGATTTGTTGCAATGGTCATAATCTTTGTCTGCTTAACGGCTGTCTTTGTTTTCACCCTTGCAAAAAATCAGATAATTGACGGCAAAACGGAAACGGCGTCAAACACGGCTTCCGTTGAAACAACCGAAGTCAAGGCAACAAGAGGTCAGATTTTTGACCGCAACGGCAATGTTATTGTCGGCAACCGCCAGGGCAACGACGTTGTTTTCAATGCCGCCGAATTTCCCGAATACTCCGAGCAGGAGGAACGCAATAAGCTTATCAAATCTCTGATCGACCTCTTTGAAAAAAACAACGTTGAATGGAACGACGATATGCCGATCGTCCTTGACGCCAACGGCAACTATCAGTTTGCCCCTGACAGGGAAAAGGATATAGCTACGATGAAATCCCGTGACATTCTCCGCCTTAATAAATATGCGACGGCGGACGACTGTATGAACGAGCTTATCGAGCGCTACAAGCTTGAGAGCTATTCAAAGTCGGATGCAAGAAAAATTGCTTCTGTCTGCTATGAGATGAAAATTAACAACTTCAACTCTGCAAATCCCTACACCTTTGCCACCGATGTAAGCGATCTCGTTGCTTCGGTCATCAAGGAAAACAGCTTATTTTACAAGGGGGTTGACGTTCAGATTGCCAACTACCGTGAATATACGGACGGAACTCTTGCCCCGCACATTATCGGCGTAACGGGCGTAATCAGCGCCGAGGAATATGCCGAATTGAAGAACGACGGCTACGGAATGGACGATATCGTCGGCAAGACGGGAATTGAACAGCTCTATGAAAAACAGCTCAAGGGCAAGAACGGCAAAAAGATCGTCACAACCGCCCTTGACGGAACTCAGACAGTTGTTACCGAGGGACTTGAAAACGGCGACAATGTTTTTCTTACCATTGACGCAGGACTGCAAAAGGTAACTCAGGATGCGCTTGCCGATAAAATCAATTCGCTCGACAGCGCAAATAAGGGCGGCGGTGCGGCAGTCGTTATGAACTGTAAAACGGGCGAAATTCTTGCAATCGCAACCTATCCCTCATATGATCTGAACAGTTACTATAAGGACTATGACAAGCTTGTAAAGGATGCAAATTCTCCGCTATATAACCGTGCGCTTCTCAGCACCTATGCTCCCGGCTCGACCGCCAAGGTTTCTACCGCAATAGGTATTCTTGAGGAGGGAGTTGCGGACGAAAATTCAACAATCGAGTGTACGGGAACATATAAGTACGGTCTTGTCTGCAACAACAACCCCGATATAACCACCATTGATATGAGAACCGCCATTCAGGATTCGTGTAACATTTATTTCTACCATTTCGGCGGAGAGCTTCTCGGCATAGAAAAAATGAATATGTACCGAGAAATGCTCGGTCTCGGTCAGCCGACAGGCATTGAGCTTTACGAAAATACAGGTGTTCTTGATTCGCCGAGCTACCGTGCTTCGATCGGTCAGAAATGGCAAACGGGCTTTTCGCTTCAGTCCGCAATCGGACAGGCAGGTAATCTTTTCACTCCGCTTCAGCTTTGCAATTATGTCAGCACTATTGCAAACGGCGGCACAAGATACAGCGCACACATTATAAAATCAGTTTATTCCGCCGACAATTCAACTCTTATTGAGGAAAAAGAGCCCGAAGTAGTTTGTGAAACAGGCTTCAAAAAGAAGAACGTGCAGATCATCAAGGAGGGTATGCGCCGAGTTGCGACAGTTACCCTGAAAGGAAGCTTCGACGATTCCGTTGTTGAGGTTGCCTGCAAAACAGGTACTTCCACGCTTGAAAAAACTATAAACGGCAAAAAGGGAATTTACACAAACGGTTTCCTTATCACCTTTGCGCCGTATGACGATCCGGAAATCTGCGTTGCGCTTGCCGTTGAGGGTGCTTATTCGGGAGGTAGTCTTGCTCCGATCGCTTCCTCTATCTATAATTACTATTACGACAATCAGGTTTCAATCGGTGAGGACAACGATGTTCCCGAGGAGGAAGAAGAACCGACAGAATATTCGGAGCTTTTGAGATAAATAAAACACGGTAAGACAGGAAGTGAAGAAATTGGCAAGAAAAATTGTATTGGCGTCCGGGAAGGGCGGAGTAGGAAAATCCTCTCTGACCGCAGGCATCGCTATTGAGCTTTGCAATATGGGACAGAGCGTTCTTGTTGTTGATTTTGACATCGGTATGGGCTGTCTTGACCTCATTCTTGCCTCCGATGATACCGGAATTTTTAACTGGGGCGATATTGTCAAAGGCTCCTGCGAGCCTATGCAGGCAGTCCGCTCGACAATCGGGCCTTCGCTTCTTACCGCACCGTCATATTTTGACAACGACTTCACCGCCGAAAACGTTCGGGAAATGATTGAAAAATTTGAGGACAGCTTTGATTATATTCTTATGGACGCTCCTGCCGGAGTCAGCGGTGGTTTTCTGCTTGCCGCCGCCTGTGCGGACGAGGGCATTATCGTTTCGACCGCCGACGAGGTTTGCGTTCGTGTCGGCTCATATGCCGGGGATAAATTAAAACAGCTCGGCGTCAATGATTTGAAGCTCATTATCAACCGTTTTAATAAAAAACAGACTGTTCAGGGACATTATCTGAACATTGACGAGGTTATCGACGCAACCGTTTTACAGCTTATCGGAGTTGTTCCGGAGGATAAAAAGATCTCCTACTGTTCCGTTGTCGGTATGACTACACTCGATTCGTCAAAGGCAAAGGAGGCTTTTCGCCGCATCGCTCTGCGGCTTGAGGGCTTCAATATCAATTTAAAACTGTGAGGTCAATACAATGACTGATTTGTCAGCTATCGCCGCCATATCCACACCTTTGGGTACCGGCGGCGTTGGAATTATCAGAATATCGGGAAAAAATTCGGCTGAGATAGCCGACAAAATATTTGTTGCCGCTTCGGGCAGGAAGCTTGCTCAGTCCAAGGGTTACCGTGCCCATTTCGGCAGAATTTTTGACGGCGAAACACCTGTGGACGAGGTTGTTTGTCTTGTTTTCCGTGCTCCGCACAGCTACACGGGTGAAGATGTTGTTGAAATCAACTGTCACGGCGGTATTTTTTTGATGAAGAAAATTCTGCGGCTCATTTTGCAAAACGGCGCACAGCCCGCCGCACCGGGTGAGTTCACAAAGAGAGCCTTTCTCAACGGCAAGCTTGACCTTTCCGAAGCAGAAAGCGTTATGACTCTCATTTCCGCTCAGGGCGAGCAGGGTGCAAACGCCGCTTTCAATCAGCTTGAGGGCAAGCTAAGCAAAAAAATTGAGAGCATAAATTCATCTCTGCTCGGTCTGGCGGCACATATCGCCGCATGGGTGGATTATCCCGATGATGAAATTGAAGAATTGAGCGAAAATGAGCTGCGAAACACTATTGTAAATGCCGATTTAGAAATATGTAAGCTATTATCAACCTTTGACAGCGGAATGGCGGTCACAAGCGGCGTTGAAGCGGCAATAGTCGGCAAACCGAATGTCGGAAAATCAACGCTGATGAATTTGCTGACAGGCTATGACCGATCCATCGTTACCGAGATTGAGGGAACAACAAGGGATGTTGTTGAGGAAACGGTAAATCTGAATGGCTGTATTCTCAGAATTTCCGACACGGCAGGCATCAGAGAAACGGGCGATCTTGTCGAAAAAATCGGAGTTGAGAAAAGCCGTAAAAAGCTTGAACGTGCGGCAATCGTTTTTGCTGTTTTCGATCAGTCAAAGCCGCTTTCCGATGAGGATTTCGAGCTTATCAAAGACTGTCGGGGCAAAAACGTTATGCCTATTATAAATAAGAGCGATCTTGATATTCAGCTTGATATCGGCATAATAAGTGAAAAGCTCGGTCAGCCTCTGTATATTTCCGCAAAAAGCGGCGACGGCTATGACGAGCTTTGCGATAGGGTAGCTGATTTAATGCGAATTAAGAATTTTGATACAACTTCTGCAATGCTTGTCAACGAAAGACAGCGTCAATGCTGTGAAAAAGCCGAGCTTGCTCTGAAAGATGCACAAAATGCGCTTGATCTCGGTCTAACACCCGATGTGATCGGAGTTTGTGTTGACGATGCGATAGCCGCTTTGCTTGAGCTGACAGGTCAAAGGGCAAGCGAAGCCGTGGTTGACGAGGTATTCAGACAGTTCTGCGTAGGAAAATAAACGAAAAGAGAAGTTTTATGGAATATTTTGCTAAGGATTATCAGGTTATAGTTATCGGAGCAGGTCATGCCGGAATTGAAGCAGGACTTGCCGCCGCACGTCTCGGATGTGAAACATGTGTTTTTACGATAAATCTTGACTGGGTGGGCAATATGGCCTGCAATCCGTCCATCGGCGGCACATCAAAGGGACATCTTGTGCGTGAAATTGACGCTCTCGGCGGTGAAATGGGAAAGGCGGCAGATGCCAACACCCTGCAAAGCCGTATACTAAACCTCGGAAAGGGACCTGCCGTTCACAGCCTGCGTGCTCAGATTGACCGCAGACTTTATTCCGATTATATGAAACACGCTCTTGAAACACAGGACAGACTTGACCTCCGACAAGCCGAAATTGTTGATATACGGAAGCTTGAAAACGGAAAATGGGAGCTTAAAACTCACCTTGAAGCCGTTTATACCGCCGATTGCGTAATTCTTGCAACAGGAACGTTTCTCAGCGGCAAGGTTTATGTCGGCGATGTTTCCTACGAAAGCGGTCCCGACGGTATGTTTCCTGCGAAAAAACTCGGTGAAGCACTCAAAAACATCGGTATTCCTACAAGAAGATTTAAAACAGGCACTCCCTCCCGTGTGAATAAAAAGACGGTGAGCTGTGAGGAGCTTGAAATTCAGAACGGTGACGATAGGATCGTTCCGTTCTCCTTTGACAATGAGCTTGAAATAAAAAATAAGCTCCCCTGCTATGTGACATACACAAACCTTGAAACCAAGGACGTAATTTTGAAAAATCTGCACCGCTCCCCTCTTTACAGCGGCAAAATTGACGGAAAAGGTCCCCGTTACTGTCCGAGTATTGAGGATAAGATAGTAAGATTTGCCGAAAAAGACAGACACCAGATCTTTATTGAGCCGTGCGGAGAACACACGGAAGAAATGTATTTACAGGGACTTTCCTCATCCTTGCCCGAAGATGTCCAGCTTAAATTTATCCGGACTATCCCCGGACTGGAGAATGCCGAGCTTATGCGAACGGCTTATGCGATCGAATACGACTGTGTTGATCCCCTCGCACTCAAATCAAGCCTTGAATTTCTTGACTATGACGGACTTTTCGGCGCAGGACAGTTCAACGGCTCCTCCGGTTATGAGGAAGCGGCGGCGCAGGGACTTGTTGCAGGAATAAATGCCGCAAGGAAAATTAAGGGACAGCCACCCCTGATTCTTGAGCGTTCGGGATCATATATCGGCACTCTTATTGACGATCTTGTTACAAAGGGCTGTTCCGATCCTTACAGAATGATGACCTCACGTTCGGAATACCGGCTTCTGCTCCGTCAGGACAACGCAGATCGCCGACTTACGCCGATCGGTCACGAAATTGGACTTATCAGCGATGAAAGGTACGGTAAATTTCTTAAAAAGCTCGACCTTATTGCCGCAGAAAAGGAAAGAACCGAAAAAACCGTATTTTCGCCAACAGATGAGTTAAACAATATACTTGTTTCACGTGAAACATCAAGGGTAACTACGGGTGTTCGCCTCTGTGACCTGCTGAAAAGACCTCAGATAGGCTACGACTGTCTGACTGAGCTTGATAAAGACAGACCGGATCTGCCTTTTGAAATTTTTGAACAGGTCGAGATTGACATTAAATATGAGGGATATATCAAGCGTCAGCAGGCTCAGGTTGACGAAATGCACCGTCTTGAGGTTCAGACGCTTTCGGACGACATTGATTATAACTCAATTCTCGGTCTGAGGCTTGAAGCGAGGGAAAAGCTCTCAAAAATCAGACCTCACAGCATCGGTCAGGCTTCGAGAATATCGGGAGTCAGTCCCTCCGATATTTCGGTACTTCTTATCTATCTTGAAAAGGAGCGAAGAAATGATAAATAAAGCCCTTTTGAAAGCCGAAGCGGACAAAATCGGTGTTTTTCTCGACGAAACCGCTCTCGAAAGACTTGATAAATATGCCGACTTGCTCGTTGAAACGAACAAATCATTAAATCTGACGGCTATAACCGATCCCGATGAGATTGTTTATAAGCATTTTATTGATTCGCTTTCACTTTTGACCTGCGTAGAGATTAAAAACGGCGCAAAGGTGATTGATGTCGGAACAGGCGCAGGTTTTCCCGGAGTTGTTTTGCTTATTGCAAGACCGGATCTCAAAATCAGCTTGCTTGACGGAACAAACAAACGGCTCGTTTTCATAAAAAAAGTGCTTGACGAAATCGGGCTTGAAGCTGAAATCGTTCATATGAGGGCAGAACTGGCAGGCAAAGATATAAAATACCGTGAAAAGTTTGATCTTGTTACTGCAAGAGCCGTTGCAAATCTGAACACTCTTGCCGAATACTGTATGCCGTTTGTCAAGGTTGGCGGCATATTTGCACCGATGAAATCGTCAAAAACCGAGGAGGAGGTTTCCGCCGCAAGGGGAGCTATTAAAGCTCTCGGCGGTAAAATTGCAGAAATTAAACCTCTTATTGTTGCAAATTGCGGTGAAAGATACGTTATTGTCACAGAAAAAATATCGCAAACTCCGCCAAAATATCCACGTGCTTCGGCACAAATATCAAAAAAACCGCTCTCATAATTGAAAAACAGCGAGAAATTTCATATTTTAAGTCAATGAAAAACATTGGACAACCTTCTTTTGTCGTGTTACAGTATTTTTGTGGTACGCATAAGGAGGTATTTTTATGCTTAAAAGCCAGACTAAATTTAAGAAAAGCAACGAAGTGATAATGCTGCCGGCAAGACTTATTCAGCCAAATCCGCATCAGCCGAGAAAGAACTTTAACTGGGACGATTTAGAGGGACTTGCGGAAAG
>JAEDFL010000060.1 GCA_016292785.1 Clostridiaceae bacterium
ACAACAAAAAGAACGAAGAAAACCACAACCGATCCGTATCACGCAAAGGATTTTTACAATCCCGAGGATTTTTACGATGAACACTACGACGATTTCTTCGACTATTACGATGCCGAGGACTATTGGTACGATCATCAGTAATATTCCGTCGGGCGAGAAAATCAAGGTTAAAATATACGGCAAAAGGAGGACTTTCCGATGAAAAAAATTATTGCTTTATTGCTGTTCATTCTTGTGCTTTCGGGATGTGCGGCGCAGTCGGAAAAGACGGGATACAGACAGGTTACAACGGACGAGGCGATAAGCATTATGGAGGAAGAAAAGGATTATATTATCTTAGATGTCCGCACGCCCGAGGAGTATAAAAGCAAGCATATCCCCGGAGCGATAAATATTCCAAACGAAACCATCGGTACAGAGGATATTCCCGAATTGCCCGATAAGGAACAGCTTATAATGATTTACTGCCGAAGCGGAAACCGAAGCAAGCAGGCGGCGGAAAAGCTTGCGGCGCAGGGCTATACAAACATTGTGGAATTCGGTGGAATTAATGATTGGACGGGAGAAACCGTGACGGAATAGCATTACCTCAAAAGGTTGCGCTTTTATGCCATAACAGAAACATTTAGCCTGCAAAAAATATCATTGTTTTGATGTATAACCAAATAAAAACAAGTCGCTCTCCCTTTCAGATGAACGGGAGAGCGATAATTTTTTATCTTTTAAAAATCTTATTGAACAGGTCGCAGACCGAGCAGAAAAATTCCATAATACAATGATAGCGTTCCTCTGCCTGAGTCATCGGAACACAGGCTGAGTGGGCATTGTACGGAGTCTGTCCTCCGCCGAGCGAAAGACCGACGGTAGTTCCCTTGAGCGTGCCTGCGTTGCCGTAGTCCCACGCTTCAAAGCCTGCCTTGATCGCAGGGGAGTCGGGGCTTAGCTCAAAGTCAAATTCTGCGGCATTTTTAAACATCGGATCAGCGATAGTCGGCTCGGTAATATAACCTTTTCTGACCGCGGTTCTTATTCCCATCGCACGCTTTTTGTTGTAGTCGAGAGTGACGTAAACGTCCTTGCCCTCTGAAAGATCCCAGAAAATATTTTCGCTTTCGCTGTAAGCCTCTTTTCTTTGAAGAAATGAAAAGGCGCAAACCTTGCTGTCGGAAAGGAGAATGTTACGGCTGAAATTCGCCGTTTCCTTTCCGCCGTCGTCGGGGATTACTCTGTCGGGAGCGGATACAACCCTGACCTGAGACTCTCCGCTGAGGGCAAAAATGTTGTTTCGGACGGTGTTGTATGAGCCGAAATGCAGGTGATAAGCGTCGCTTCCGCAGGCATAAACGAGATTTTTCTCAACGAGGATATATGACGAGCCTTCGTCAAGGTAAATTCCCCAGCCGCCGTAGCCGCCCTCGTTGGGATCTGCGGTCACGTTGTGGATAACGTTGCCCGAAAGGACCGTGCCCGGCTGATTGCCGAGGGTGTAAATTCCGCCCATATCCGAAAGCCAGCCCTGACCGATATTGTAGATGAGGTTGTCGCAAATACGGTTGTTGTAGGTTACGGAGTAGGTGTATCCCCAAACCCAGCCGACGGAGATTGCCGTGTAATATCCGTCGTGAATTTCATTGTGGGAAACGTCAACGGTATTTGCATGGATAACAAGCACGCCGACCGCATTGTAAAACACTCTGCCGAATTTTGAAATCAGGTTGTTCGTTACAGCGATGTTTTTTGTGACATTGGGATCGTCAACGCTGATGTTTTTTCCTCTGATATAAACAGCCTGTGCGCCGATATTGTCAAACAGACAGCTGTCAACGTCTGCGTTCTGTACCGCTTCGCCGAGGAATACGGCGCAGGCGGCAATGTCCCTGAACTCACAGTTTTTGAGGCTGAAATTCTTCGCTCTTTCGTAGGAAACGCAGGGCGTTGCGTCATATGCCGCCTGGCTGTGTTCTCTTTCCGTGGTGTAGGAAAAGCCGTTCGCCCTGAACAGAATACCCTCAAAGGAAATGCCGTCAACTCCGTCAACGGAGATCATTGTTTCCGTTTCGGAGCCCCGGACGGTGAAGCCTTCCGGAGTTTCGTCCGCTTTGGGAATGACGTAAAGAATACCCTCGCTCCTGTCAAGATACCATTCGCCCGGGGTGTTCATTGCCTCGAAAACATTGTCGAGGAAGAAGCGGTCGTTCTTGTTGATCATCATACTCGTATACTTTTTGAAAGAAACGTGACCTGTTTCACTGTCATAGGCGGAGACGGGCAGAGTCTCGTCCTTCCAGTAATGCAGGAGCTTGACGGTGATATCGGAGATATTTTTGAAATCTCTGAAATCTTCTTTGTTGACGATCATTCCGCAGTAGGCTGAATGAACATAATTGATCGGATCGTCAATCTTTATGCAGTCGCTGTCAAGGGTGTCCCGAACGAGAAGATAGCCGCTTTCGGGATATCTCGGTCTTGTCAGCGTTGTCTCCTCGTTGAAAAGAATTTTGAAATCGGCGTCAGTCCCCACATTTTTCCTGAACGCCCGAACTCCGTTGACCTCGCACTCCTCAAAACCCGTGTAAGGCTTGCCCGAGGTGAACATAACCTTTTCCCCGTTGTATGAACGGTAGAGAACATCGGACTTGTCGGTTTCGTCAAAACGAACGGTTTCGTCGATAAAATATGTGCCCGCACGAAAATAAACCGTGACCTTGCCGTCAATGCTCTTTGCCTTTTCTTTGGCGGCGAAAAGGGTGGCAAGGGGTGCGTCAATCGTGCCTGCGGCTTTGTCATCTCCGTCGGGAGAAACATAAAGCTTGGCAGTGTCGGACGCAAGGACGGAAAAGCCCGGCACAAACAAAAGAAACAAAATCAAGGATGAAAGAAGTAATGCAAACAGTTTTTTGACAGTCATGGTAAAACCTCCGAAAAAATATTTAAAAGGTCTTGCTGACTTTATATTACCATAAACTGTTGATTTTTTCAATCAGAAAAAAAGACTGCCGCATTAAGCAACAGTCCGTGATTATTTACGCCCACTTGAAATCCGCATCGCCTGCGCCGATTTCAAAATGATATTTAATTATTCCGAGGTCAATCTTTGAGTAAAATCCTCTGAGAGCCTTTGCGTGAACCGTATCGTTCTCAAGCGTCAGCAGGAATTTTTGCTGATTAACCGCAGTCGGCGCAAGCATTGCCGCAGTCATTCCGTTGCGAAACCAAAGCGGCATTTCTCCGTCAGCACGGCATAGCTCCTCCATACTCTTTGATTTGTGCGGTGCTCCCTGAGTTTCTCCGTAGCCGAGGGCGATAACGGAATGAAGCTTCTGTCCCTTTGGGATTTTGCACGGAACGGAAGACTTGCTGTAGCTCAGAGCAACCCAGCACGAATTAAGTCCGAGCTGCTGTGCCTTCAGTACCAGCTTTTCACCGTAGTATCCGCATTTTTCTTCATCTTTTTTCGGCCCGATGAGAGCGATATAATTTTTGCAGTTTCGGAATTTGCCGTAATGAGCCATAGTTGAGTCGAAGGCCTTTGGCTCGTTCAGGCAGAGCTGAATGTTAAATCCGCTCAGACGGTTACATTCCTTAATCAGCTCCTGGAGCTCGGCGGCTGCCTGAGCGTCAATCGCTTTGTCCTTAAAGCTGCGGACGGAGTGTCTGGCGGCTATTGCTTCGTTCAGATTCATAAAAAATCCCCTTTCAATTTGTTTTTACGGGTGAGGCTGACCGTTGCGGTAGGCGTCCATAACGCTGCGGAAGATATCGCCGTTTGACGGCGGAGTCCAGGTTATTGCGTTTGCGCCGGCTTCGATCGTTTTTCTTATGGAGTCCTCCGTCGGACCGCCCGTTGCGATAATCGGGATATCCTTGAAATCCTTTCTGATTTTGCGGATAATTTCGGGCGTGCGTGAGGCGGCGGAAACATTGAGAATTGACGCTCCGGCTTCTATACGGGCTTTGATATCCTCGTCGTCACGCACCACGGTTACGACGGTAGGAATGTCAATGCTCTCGCTTACGCTTTTGACAATATCGTTTGATATCGGTGCATTGAGAACAACGCCGAGCGCACCCTGCATCTCCGCATTTGTTGAAAGGTTGAGAACTCTTGTACTGCTTGTAAGTCCGCCGCCCACCCCGACAAGAACGGGAATGTCCGAAGCGGACAGGATAGCCTGAGTGATGATAGGCTGGGGAGTGAAGGGATAAACCGCAATTACTGCGTCGGCATTTACATTTCTTATTATAGCAACATCCGTTGAAAAAACAAGGGATTTTATTCTCTTTCCGAAAACCACTATTCCGCTGCATTCACGGATCACCTCGGGAACACGCAGGGAAAACTTTCTCAGCGTTCCGTCGATCGGTTTAGGCAAGGTCTTTGCCATCGGCACCACTCCTTCTTCTTGATAAATAAATTTTACCAAAAATTTGTGAATTTCCTGTGAATAGAGTTTTAATTGATTTATTATCTATACATCAGGGGTTAATTATATATTATTTTACTTGAAAAAAACGTCGTTTCATAGTAGAATAAATGCAGTCGATGATAACTGAAAACTAAATATTGGTCTTTTATACAGTAAAGAGAGGTATCCCATGATCTCACAGAAAATCGAGAAAATTTTACAAGAGGTTCAGAAGCCGGGACGCTACGTCGGCGGCGAGCTGAACAGCGTTATAAAGGATAAAAGCAAAACGGACGTCAGATATGCTTTCTGCTTTCCCGACACCTACGAGATAGGTATGTCGCACCTCGGAATGAAAATTCTTTATTCCGTTGTCAACCGTCTTGACTATGCGTGGTGCGAGCGTGTTTTTGCTCCCGATGTCGATATGGAGGAGAAGATGCGTGAAAACGGCATAAAGCTCTGGGCGCTCGAAAGCGGCGATCCTCTGGACGAGTTTGACCTGATCGGCTTCACGCTCCAGTATGAGCTGAGCTATACCAATATTCTGAATATGCTCGATTTGTCGGGAATACCGCTATATTCAAAGGACAGGGCAGAGCTTGCTCCGCTTGTTGTCGCAGGAGGTCCCTGCGCCTGCAACGCCGAGCCGCTGGCTGATTTTATCGATATTTTTATGCTCGGCGACGGTGAGGAAACCACAGTTCAGCTCGTTGACCTTATCCGCAAGCATAAAAAGCTCGGATCGTCTAAGCTTGAGCTTCTGCGTGAGGCTGCAAAGCTCAAAGGCTTCTATGTTCCGTCCTTTTACGATATTGAATACAATGACGACGGAACAATCAGGAGCGTAACTCCCAAAGAAACTGCGCCCGAAAAGGCGGTCAAGGCGATCGTGGAGGATATGAACAAGGTCTACTATCCCGAAAGCTTTGTAGTCCCGTCGATCGAGGTTGTTCACGACAGAGTGACGGCGGAGATCTTCCGAGGCTGTATCCGAGGCTGCCGCTTCTGTCAGGCAGGATTTATTTACAGACCGATTAGAGAAAAAACACCCGAAGTCGTTGAGGAGCAATGCCGAACGCTCTGCGAGGCTACGGGATATGAAGAAATTTCCCTCTGTTCCCTGAGCACGAGCGACTATACGGGACTTCAGCCGCTTCTGACCTCGATGCTCAAATGGACGACCGAGGACAATATAAATGTTGCGTTGCCGTCGCTGAGAGTTGACAATTTCTCCGACGAGCTTATGGAAAAGCTGACCGAGGTGCGCCGAAGCAGTCTGACATTTGCTCCCGAGGCCGGAACACAGCGTTTGCGTGACGCAATTAACAAAAATGTGACCTACGACGATGTTATGAAAACCGTGAGAATGGCTTTTTCGGGCGGCTGGACAAGCGTTAAGCTCTATTTTATGATAGGTCTGCCGACTGAGACCATGGAGGATGTTGAGGGTATCGCACAGCTCGGTCAGCAGGTCGTTGACGAGTTTTACAGAAATCCCGACCGTCCCAAGGGCAAGGGCGTTCAGGTCAGCATCAGCGCGTCTTCCTTTGTGCCGAAGCCGTTCACCCCGTTCCAGTGGGAGCCGCAGGACACGATGGAGGAGCTTGAAGAAAAGCAGAAGCACCTTTATGAAAGCGTTACTACAAAAAAGATAAAAATCTCAACCCATCTCACCCCGACCAGCTTCCTTGAGGGAGTGCTTGCAAGGGGCGACAGAAAACTTTCCAAGGTGATCGAGCTTGCGTGGCGGAAGGGCTGTAAGTTCGACAGCTGGGACGATCATTTTATGTTCGATAAGTGGACGCAGGCTTTTGAAGAAGCAGGGATTGATCCCTCGTTCTATGCAAACCGCCGCCGAAGCTTTGACGAGATTCTTCCGTGGGATCATCTCGACTACGGAATAAGCAAAAAGTTTTTGATGAATGAAAATAAAAAGGCGCACGAAAGCGTCACAACTCCGCATTGCAGGATCAAGTGTGCAGGCTGCGGAGCAAACCGACTCAACGGAGGAAAGTGCGATGCGCGCAGTGAGGCTTAATTTTTCCAAAACAGGCAGAGCGATTTACATCTCTCACCTTGACATAAACAGAATGATGACACGTGCCGTCAGACGTGCGAGACTCCCGATGTGGTACACCGAGGGCTTCAATCCGCACCCGTATCTGACCTTTGCCCTGCCTCTTTCCCTCGGGCAGTCAAGCGACTGCGAGTATATGGATATCCGTATCGAGGGCGATATGACGGACGGCGAGGTTATGGACAGGCTCAATGCCGTCCTGCCCGAGGGCGTGAAGATTCTTTCCGCCGCCGCACCCGTTCACGACGCAAAGGAGATCGAAAAGGCGCAGTATTTTGTCAAGCTGATTTTTGCGGACAGCGAAAAGGCGGAAAACTTCTGCGAAAAGGCTCGTGAGCTTGCCGACGGCGAAGAATTGCTTGCCGAAAAACGAGGCAAAAAAGGTCACAGAAAAGTGATGAAGCAGATAAATCTGATTGATTATATCTATGATCTGAAATTTACAACGGCGAAGAATATCGTCAATATCCAATGCGTTCTTGCCGCAGGCAGTACGAACAATCTCAACCCGACTTTGCTCGTTGAAACGCTTGAAAAGGCGATCGGAGCGGAGCACGAAATGCAGTACATTGTCCGAAGAAAACTCATCACAAAAAACAACGAAATTTTTAAATAAAAAACGGAGGGAACGGAATGCACAGTCTGAGCGAAAAAAATAAAAACGACAAGATTTTTTCGGTGGTGCTGACCGTTCTTCTTGTCGCTTTTCTCAGTTTGATTTTTTATGTCAACCTGAGCTGTAATCCCGAATATTATGACGGCGATATGTACGGTGATATCAGCTATGCCAAGGAGGCTTGGAAAGCAAAGTCGCTGTTCCCTCAGGGTTGGCTTTTCGGAAATCAGACATATATTGCGGCAACCCCTGTTTTGTCGGCTGTCATTTACGGTATAATTCACAATGCCTATCTTGCAATGGGCATAGCCTCGTGCATTATGTCCGTGTTAATTGTGCTGTCGTATGATTGGATGATGAAAACTCTTTTTTCATACAATGAGCGAACGGCAGGTTTCCTTGTCATGGCAGGACTCATTCTCCTGAAAGGTCATATTGCATCTTCAAGACGTGGAGCACAAATTCTTTTTACAATGGCAAGCTATTATTCCTGCTACATTATCACAGCCTTTTTGGTTTACGGATGTTACATAAGAATCAGAAAGAAAGAGTTTAAAAAGAAGGATATAACGATTGCGGTTATCGCAGTTGCTTTGAGCTTTGTGATGGGTATGCAAAGTCAGAGACAAACCGTTATTATGACTCTGCCGCTGATCGTGTGCGAAATCTTTCTGATGGTTTTTTGCTCGATCAGAGATAGAAAGCCGAGTTTCTCACGTTCAACGGTTTTTACTGCGGTTGTTTCGGCGGCAAATATTGCCGGTCTTGTTGCACTGAAATTTATTGATATTCAGCAAACAACCATATACGGCGAATCTAAGATGAACCTGAGCTTTAACTTTAAAAATATAATAAGCGAAATTATTTCAAGCTTTATTTATAATATCGTCGGAAGTCTTCAGATTGCCGAAGAAAGATATTATTTGAATTATTTTGCGGCGGCAATTTTTATTTTGATAATTACAGCAGCTTTTGTGATTTGTTTAATTGAACTTATCAAAGGCAAAGAAAAAAACACGGACGGGTTCACATTGGAGCTTTTGCTGTTACTGAGCTGTGCCGGTGTGTTTGCCGTTGATGTGCTGACTGCCGTTGAGTGCAAAACGATTTATTTCTTTATGATTTTTCCTCTGCTGGCTCAGAGTGTGGCTGTTATATTGCAACATTCGGGAAAGTTGTCCGTTTTTTTGAAATCTTCGGTTATAGTTTTGTTCGCCGTTTTGATATCTTTTAAGCTTATCGAAACAAACAGGGAGATTAGAACGGACAAGGATCGAAACAGCGAAACGCATCAGATTGCCGACTATATGCTCGAAAACGGATATGATACGCTTTATTCGGTATTCGGTCTCGGTGCGGAATGTAAGGGCGGAGAGAATGTTGCCGTAGCCTCCGGAGACAAAATATATCTGATACAGTTAAAAGCCTTTGATCAATGGGAGGAAAGTCCAGTTCCCGAATATCTTCATATCAAAGATGATTACAAGACAAGAGACAATGAAAAAAGCCTTTATCTTTTTAATGCGGAACAAATGAAGCAGGCGGAGGAACTTTGCGAAAGCTACAAGATAGAAACAGAAGCGGTCGCCCGTTTCGGAGACCGTTATCTCTGCAAACTGTCCGAAAATTTATGCGCCGTTGCGGCTTCAAGCAACGAATAGGAGAAACAAATGACAGAAACAGCAAAGAGAAATAAAAGCGAAAAAATATTTTCCATAGTGCTGACCGTTCTTCTTGTCGCTTTTATCGGCTTGGTTTTCTATGTCAACCTGAGCTGTAATCCCGAATACTATGACGGCGATATTTATAATGACATTAACTTTGCAAAAGAAGCATGGAAAGCAAAGTCGCTTTTTCCTGCGAACTGGGTTTTCGGCAATCAGACCTATGTTGTCGCAACTCCCGTTCTTGCGGCTCTGCTTTACGGAATGATAGGGAACGCCGTTACCGCAATGGCGATCGCCTCCTGTATTATGACGGTGCTGACCGTGCTGACCTATGAATGGATGACAAGAACTCTGTTTTCATATAATGAAAGGACGGCAGGCTTCCTTTTTCTTTTAGGCTTTCTTTTGCTGAAAGCTCATGTTGCGACAAGTCAGCAGGGCTTGCAGGCTTTTTTCACAATGGCAAGCTATTATTCCTGTTATCTGATAACCGCATTTATCGTTTTCGGCTGTTATGTAAGAATTCGCCAGAAAAGATTTAACAAAAAGCATATTCCCATGCTCGTTATCGGTGCGGCTCTCAGCTTCGGCACGGGTATGCAAAGCCTGAGACAGACGGCTGTTATGGCGCTTCCGCTTGTTGCATGCGAGCTTCTTTTGATAATTATTTATTCGGTAAGAAATAAAAAATTTACGCTGACCTCGTCGTCGGGTTTTTCCGTGTTGATCCTCCTGTCAAATGTTGCAGGACTGATCGCCGTTAAATTTATTGAGTTCAGTCAGAATTCCATTTACGGCTCAACTTCTTTCAGAACCGATCCTGTAGATCTGCTCAAAAACATAATGTATAACATTGAGTATGTTGCGCTTACATTCGGGTTGGATTCGCTGAAGCTTATACCGAGGCTCGTCGCTTCTGTTCCGTTCCTGCTGATAATTCTTGTCGGCGTCGTTCTCTGCGTGAAGGATTTCTTTAAAAACGGCTGTCGGGATCAGGGGGTTTTTACCCTTGTTATGCTGCTGATTCTCGGCTGTGTAGGTGTGTTTGCCTCCGGAGTTCTCACCGAGCTGGTCGGACGTGCCTTGTATTATTTTATGATTTATCCGCTGTTTTCCGTGTGTGTTTCGTATATTCTTGTAAAGCTCGGAAAACGGAAGAATATCGCTGCTTCGGCAATCACCGTATTTGCGGCGGCAATGCTCGTGTTCAGAACGGCAGGAACTGTCGGAGAGATCAAAAAAGGAAAGGACGAAAACTCAACTTCGCATCAGATTGCCGATTATATGCTTGAAAACGGCTATGACACCGTGTTTTCCGTTTTCGGTCTCAGCGGAGTGATTGACGGAGCGGAAAATGTGATTATTGCATCGAATGATGAGCTGCATATAGTTCAGTATAAACGTGTGGACGGACGGTTTGCGTTGCAGCCTGTTGAATACCTGTGCGTTAAGGATGATTATAAAAGCAGGGATAATGCAAAAAGCCTTTATCTGCTCAGGGAATATGAGCTTGATAAGGTCGGGGAGTTTGCAGAAAAATACGGCGTGACAATGACGTTAAAGGCTCAGTTCGGTGAGGTTTATCTTTATTCCCTTTCGGACAATATTGTGGAGCTTGTGGCTGAAAACGAGGAGACACAAAAATGAGAAAAATAACGGAAACCGAAAATAAAAATCAAAGGGCGCTGTCGGTCATTCTGACGGTGCTTTTGGCGTTTTTTCTCTGCCTGATTTTTTATGTCAATCTAAGCTGTAATCCCGAATACTA
>JAEDFL010000013.1 GCA_016292785.1 Clostridiaceae bacterium
CCCTTTCTTCATTTTATCGTTATATTAATATCTGTCAAACGAGCTTGCAATTCTTGCATTATTCGGTCAGAAATGATTTTCTTTACCTTGTGACCGTTGAATATCTCGCCTATTCCGTCAATACCAACCGAAACAATGCTTTCAACATCGTATTGAATCGCCCCTAAAAGCCGCTATAAAGCATTGTTATATATCTCTGCGGATATTGTCGGAACAAGGTCATAAATCGCTTCTTCGGCAATTTTACGCATTTCTGCTTTGTGTTCTTCGGCTCTGCCGCCGTGACCGTCTCTCGTGTATGTTACATTTGGCGGATTGTTTGTGCCTGCATAATTAATTCCCATTTTTCACTCTCCTATCGGGGCGGTTTCGGAAAAACAGAAAACCGCCCTTTTTGTTTTACTATATACCGTGGAACAAAGTTTCACGAACTCTTGTTCTGAAATATCGTTTTCAAAGTATTAGTCAACGAATAATAATCACAACAATGTGAAATATCATTCAGAAACAATTCTGTATCACCGTGATATTCCTTTTCTATATAACTTTTGATTATATCTTTGATGAAATATATATCCTGAACGCAATCGCTCAATTCCTATAAAAGGTCAGCGATATATCCGTAAAACTCAATATCACCGCATTCCGTTTTTCTGCGGCAGTTGATGATTTCGTTTTCATCGTGATAAATACTTGTTGTATAGTCCATATAACTTCCTCCTTTCACTCTCGGTGAGTTCTTCTTTTTCTAACAGTTGATATAATTCGGTTTTTTCTTCATCACCGTATTTATCCATACCGTATTTCATAAATCTTTCTAGATCGTTTATCATTACATATTCGGGGGGATATTCATTTTTGCCTTTCACCCCCTTTGTCTTATTCTGTTTTATTAATGTATTATCTGTATTATTTCTGCTTGGAGTTTCAGAAATAACAAACTGAATTTCAGAAGCGGCATTCTGTTTTGGAGAAAAGTTTTGCTGATTTTCAGAAAGCGGCACTTCGTAAAAACAGAAAATGTTACTTTCTTGTGTTATCGGTACTAAATAGCGTTTTTCAATCAAATCCTTTACTGCACTATAATAACTGTCTTTTTTTATACCCCATTCGGCACACGCTTTCTGACTTAATTCAAATCTGTAATTATCCTGATTCTTATTGAAATAAGTCCACAATTTAAACGATGAACCTTTCAAATCTTTCATTGCTTGTTGTAATGCAATCAGATTCATTGTTGCAAATAGGTTTTGACTGTTTCTTTTCGTTCTCGGTGAAATCTGAACGATTTTCTAATTCGGTACACTCATTTTTTGAAATTCTCCTTTTTGAATTGTGATTTCTTCCGAATATCAGAAATCGAGTGATTAACCATAAAAGCCGCCCTATATATACATATAAAATTAATTTTCTTTTTACATATATGTATACATTTAGTAGGGGGAAAATACAATTCTCGGGTCAAGCAAAAATACTGTAAAATTCTTTACCATTCGGAAGATTAAAAAAATTAGCCTGAAAAGAGTTTCTTTTCTTTTTCTTTTCTATAATAATTATACCTGAATTTTAACCGTTTTTCGAATTTTCAGAACAGTCAAGTTTTATTACATAAAAAATGACCTCACACGAGGTGAGGTCAAAAAAAGTTATTTAAATGTGCAGTAATGGAATCCATACTTTAAGTCATTAATAGTACGCAATGTTCCTTCAACTGTTATAATATATCCGTTAGAAATATTTTTAACAAATTCCTCTTGTTCCTTACCAGAGAAATATGCAGTAACAATATGACTGCCTACAATAACACTCGGGTGATTTGTTTTAACCTCTAAAAGAATACAATTTCTTTGGATTTCAACGACTCTTCCCGTAATTTTATAACGATTTCCAACGTAGGTTTCTGTTGCTCTAATTTCATTTTTTAAATAATCGTCGTATAATTCATCTAATTCAATTCTTTCAGCAGTTTTTCCATATTCTGCTTTTGTTTGTATAGAGTTATAAACTAGACCACCAACAATAACCAAAGCGATTATTGCAATTATTGCAAGAAATTTTTTTGTTTTCTTTTTCATTTTACCACTCCTTTTTAATGATTTGACCTCACATAAGGTGAAGTCGAGCGTGCTATTTAATCATACAAACAAGCAATCACAATTATCTAAAGCAACAAAACGAATCAATCGTTTTTTGTTTCTTCATTGTGATCGTCTTTGGCGTTCAAAATATATCCTGCCGCACGAACTGCCGCTTCGTATGCTTGAACGTGTCTTGAAACTGTATCAGGGCTGCGGCGCATTTTCTTTGCAACAGCTTTATAACATTGCAAATCTTGATACAGTTGCCACATTCGTTTTTTCTCTTTTTCTGTTACTTTTTTAACACGTGCCATAATCAAATATCTTCGGGGCGGAGCATAGTTTCTTTCATTGCCTTTTCAAACTGCTCTTTTACATAATCTTCTGCTGTCCATTTCTTGTCAGAGCCTGCCTCTGCAAGGATTTTGTTCATCTTGTCAAGCTGAATGAAAAAGTTTTTCGGAAGAATGATTCTTCCCTTTTCTGTGTCGATTGTAATTCTCATTGTTTTACCTCCGAATAAAATAAAAATGTGCGTAATTACGCCAAAATCGGCTGTAATTCGCACAATCCATTATATATATATATATATAATGTCAAGTGTTTTGCCAAAATAAATGTAAAATTCTTGATATTATGATAAATCTATCGAAATTTATCTGAAATTCTCTGATTTCTTTTAAATTCAATAGGAATACACTTCAAAACAAATGAAATCTTCTAATTTTTGATAAAAAACGGTCAAATTTCAATGAATTTCATTTGAATTCTTCTGAAATTCACTTGAATTCAACTGTGCTTCGCTTGATTTCAGTTGCTTTCAGCCGAAATCAACTGTATTTCATTGTGTTTCTTCTATTTTTCAGAACACCACAAAAGGCAAAAAACACAGCTTTTTATTCCTCATTTTCATCACCGCCGCACTTTCTGCACCAAGAGGTCACCAAAAGCACACAACCTCTTTAATTTTTCCTTTTATAAACTATCGCAAATGGCTATATATCAACGGTTTTGACCTCTGATTTCAGGCACACAAAAAGCACACTTTTTTCATTTTTTGCGTGCTTTTTCCTTGATCCTTGTGTGCTTTTGTGGTATAATAAAAGTACTAAAAACCAAGGTGTATCAACGCTTTCGGGGATTTTAAATGTAAGCAATTTGGCGATAGTGTTTGGCTACGAACCAAAAGGTCAGGGGTTCGAATCCCTTGCAGCGCGCCAACCGCAAGCCCTTATGTATCAAGGGCTTGCGGTATTTTTTTATAAATCAATTTAAAAAAATCTAAACGAATTATTTCCGATATCAGTCCGTTGTGTCACGGCGAATCAGTATCGGCGTCACTTTTTTATGTGTAATCTCCTTTTGCGGCGACGGTCTTCTCTTTTTCCGTTCATTCATCTGGTCAACAAGCAAGCCCACCGCTTCGGCAGCTATTTTTTCAATCTGCTGTCCGACTGTGCTGATCGGTATGATGGCTTCGCTTGCAATAGGTGAGTTATCAAATCCGACAATCCGAAATTCGTCAGGCAGGGTTCCGTACTCTCTGACAATGATGTTAAGCAGAACATTTGCGTGGGTATCGTTCGCCACAAAAAGTCCCTTTTTCATGTTCGGATATTTTTTCTTTATATCCTGAACAATAGAAAAAATGCAGTCATAGTTTTCCTTGTAAGTGTTGCCGAGATCCGTTAAAATCAATTCGTGCCGCACCTTTTCTTTTTCGCAGATATCGAGAAAGCCTTTTATTCTCCCGTAAGCCGGTACGTCGGACGGTACCTCGGAGTTGATATGTATAAGTATATCGCATTTGTTTTTGATAAGCAGGCTCGTCGCCTGAACCGAACCCATATAGTTATCGGTATTCACGCTGGAAACATATTGATCCTCACGCTCAATCGTTACGATCGGTATATTATATGACGCCAGCTCCTTTGAGGGTATTATATGGCTCAATACTATCATTCCCTCGATATTATACGCCTGAAGCTCCTGCAAATACCTTCTCTCATCTTCCTTGCAGCCGGTACTGACAAAAACAAGAAATTTATAACCGTACTGCTTATAGCTTGAAAGAATACGGTTGAGCATTTCGGAGTAGTAGTGCATATAAAGGTTGGGGACAATAATCCCTACAAATTCACTTTTACCGTTTGCAAGAACCTTAGCCAGCTTGTTTTCGTGATAGTTCAGCTCCGTCAGTGCTCTTGCAATCTTCTCCTGATTTTCAAGAGTCAGGGAGTCGGGGTTGTTAAAATACCGTGAAATTGTTGTTTTTGAAAAACCGGTATATTTTGCGATGTCGTCAAATGTGACCTTTTTCTGTTTCAACTTTAATGCCTCCACATTCTGTATAGATTCAGTATAACAACTTATGACCAAAAAATCAAGTAAAAAAATAACCGGTTACATAATCGGTTATTTTTTTTAAAAAAACTATTGACAAGTGCGGAATAAGGGAGTATTATGAAGTCGTAAAGTAACCGGTTACTTAATCGGTTATGCAAATTCGGAATTAACTTGAAAGGAGCTTTTTGATGAGGAGAAAACTATCAGTCATGTTAGCCCTGATTCTTACCGTCGCCTGTTTTCTGACCGGATGTCAGACTTCCGTCCCGTCTCCCGGTGACATAGAAGGCTATGACGACGGAGAAGAGTATCTGTCAATCTGGGTTCACACCATTGAGGATACCGACGAGGGTTGGTGCTACAAAGAATCGGTTCGTAAATTCAACGAGGCATACAACGGAAAATATTTTGCCGATATTGAGTTTATTCCGAGAAACGACAGCGGAGGCGGTTATTCCGACAAGATCAACGCTTCGGTTATGTCGGGCGGTTTACCCGACGTTATCACAGTTGACGGTCCGAACATCGCAGCGTATGCGGTGAACAATATCATTCAGCCGCTTGCACCGCTTACCGAACAGGAACGCAGCGAATACCTTGAGTCCATTCTTGATCAGGGTACTTACAACGGGAAGCTTTATGCTCTCGGTGCTATGGAATCAAGCGTAGGACTCTACTACAACAAGGATATCCTGAAAAGTGCGGGAGTAACTGTTCCCGATGCGGACGATCCTTGGACCTTCACCGAATTTTTAGAAGTTCTTGAGAAAGTCAAGCCTGTTGTTGAAAAGGAAAAAGGTTATGCGCTTGATATGACTTTCCCCGTCGGTGAGGCAACGATCTATTATTATGCGCCGTTTTTCTGGTCAAACGGCGGCGATATGATTGACGAAACCGGACTTGTTGCCGACGGAGTGTTTAACTCAAAAAATAACAAAGAAACCGTCGAATACTTCAAAACGCTTCTTAACAACGGCTATATGTCGGCGGTACCGGTTGATAAGCTGTTCGAGAGCGGAAGAGCAGCCTTTAAGTTTGACGGTGCGTGGGAGGTCAATACGATTTACACAAGCTATCCGGATATTAACCTCGGCGTTGCCCCTTATGTCGTCGGTGACGACTGGGACGGCGAACGCTATACACCGACAGGCTCTTGGGCATTTGCGGCAACCTCAAAAACAGAAAAGCTTGAGGGGGCAACAGAGCTTGTCAAATGGATGAGCGGCGCAGAGAGCGGCTCCCTGCTTTGCCAAAAGACAAAGAGTCTGCCGTCAACCTATAAGGCTTTTGAAGAAAACGATATTTTTCAGACAGATGAAAACTACAGGGCACTTTACAATCAGCTTAACAAATACGGTCATCCGAGACCGAAAACACCTGTTTATCCGCAGGTCAGCACCTCTTTTCAGCAAACGCTTGAAAACTGCGTCCTTTCGGGGCACGATACTCAGTCGGAGCTGAACAAATCTGTAGAAAGGATTAACGCAAAGTTAAAGCGTTACACATACGACAATGAATAAAGATCTAACTGTTAAAAAGAAAAGAAAGTCGGAATCGGTTCTGGGCATGGCGTTCTTCGGTCCTGCGTGTGTACTGCTGACGGTATTTCTGTTCATTCCGATGATTCTGACGCTGATATTCAGCTTCACGGATTTTTTCGCACTTAATCCCGACCTCACTCACTTTGTCGGATTTGACAATTATTCTCAGCTATTTCGTGACGAGGACTTCAGACAGGCTTTCGGAAACACGGTTCGGTTTGTACTGATTATTGTCCCGCTTCAAGGTCTGGGCGCTTTGGGTCTTGCACTGTTAATCAACAAGGTAACACACTGCAAAAAATACTTCAAGGTAGCGTTTTTTGTTCCCGTTGTTATGTCACTTGCCGTTGTATCAACCTTGTGGATACAGATTTTCAGTCCCGAGGGTATTTTAAACTCAATTCTCGGCAATTTCGGAATTGATCCTCAGCCGTTTATCAACAGCGCGTCGCAGGCGCTTCCGTCCATTGCCATTATGAGCTCCTGGCAGGGCATGGGTTATCAGATGATTATTTTCCTCGGCGGCCTGCAGGCAATCAACCCGGCGCTTTATGAAGCGGCTGAGATGGATCACGCAAGCGGCTGGAAAAAGTTCAAGGATATTACCTTGCCGGAACTGAAGCCCCTTTGTATCTTCGTATTTATCACCATAACAATCGGCGCTTTCCGTATGCTCGTTCAGCCTATGATTATGACGGGCGGCGGACCGTCCCACTCAACATACACCATGGTTTATGACATATATGAAACGGGTACGGTGAACTGGGAAATCGGTCTTGCTTCCACGATGTCCATTGTATTTGCATTCTTTGTCATGATACTGACTGTCATTCAGACTATAGTTACAAAGGAAAGGGGGAATAAGCATGCTGACAAAAAGAAAAAAGATCGCTAATTGGATACTCGTTATCGTTTTAATTCTGTTATCGTTGTTTTTCCTGTTTCCGGTCATCTGGATGCTTGCCAATTCCTTTAAGGCGGACGCACAGATTACGGCCGATATGAATACGGCGGCGGCTTTTATCCCGCCTGCATTAAACGGAAGTTTTTTCGATAATTACATTTCAATTCTTACCAACACAAGCTTTTTGCGATATATGCTCAACACCCTCTTTTATGCGGCTGTACTGATAGTTCTGGGCGTAATCGTAAACGGTCTTGCAGGCTATGCGCTTGCTAAAATCAAATTCCCGTTCCGTGAGCGCTGGCTTCTGATTATTATGCTTCTGATGATTGTTCCGATGGAAACGATTATCACAATCCATTTCTTGTTCGTGGCGAAGCTTGGACTGTTAAACACAGTTATCGGCTACATTCTTCCGATGATTGTAAACCCGTTCAACATCTTTTTGTTCAGGCAGGTATTTATCAGCTTACCCGACGATATTTATGAAGCGGCGCAGCTTGACTATTGCAGTCCCATCAAATACTTCTTTACAATGGTTCTTCCCATGTCAAAGAGCGTTGTTGCAACTGTCAGCGTATTCACGTTCCTGAATGTGTGGAACGACTACCTCTGGCCTTCGCTTGTGTTTACATCGAGCGACCTGCTTACCGCACAGATCGGTCTGAACGCCATCACCTCAAACGACAACACAACCATGGGGCAGACGCTTGCCGTCATTACGCTGATCACGATCCCGGTTATCATCATTTACTCGTTCTTCTCCAAGCAGATTGTAGAGGGCGTTGTATCAACAGGCTCTAAAGAGGGCTGATTTTAAAAAAGAGAGGGAATCATTATGAGCTTTATAGAATTAAAAAATATCGGAAAAAAATATCCCAATTCTGACAAAAATGCCGTGACGGATTTTAATCTTGAAATCAACGAGAAGGAATTTATCGCTTTTGTAGGTCCGTCCGGCTGCGGCAAATCAACCACTTTGCGAATGATTGCCGGATTTGAGGAAATAAGCGAAGGCGAGCTGTATATCGACGGTGTAAAAATGAATGAGGTTGCACCGAGAGACAGGGGCATTTCCATGGTGTTCCAAAACTATGCGCTTTATCCGCACATGACGGTCGAAAAGAACATTTCCTACGGACTGAAAAATATGAAGGTTCCCAAGGACGCCATCAAGAAAAAGGTCGATTGGGTCATTGATATTTTGGGACTTGAAGAGTATCGGTACAGAAAGCCGAAGAATCTTTCGGGCGGTCAGAGACAGCGTGTTGCCCTGGGCAGAGCGATTGTCAAGGATCAGAAGGTGTTCCTGATGGACGAGCCTTTGTCAAATCTTGACGCAAAGCTTCGTGTCAGCATGAGAAACGAGATCAGCAAGCTGCATCGCAGTCTCGGAAGCACGACGATATATGTCACGCACGATCAGGTGGAAGCGATGACCATGGCAGATCGCATTGTCATTATGAAGGACGGCGTTATTCAGCAGATTGGCAAGCCCATGGATCTGTACGAGAATCCGCAGAATAAATTTGTGGCAGGCTTCATCGGCTCACCGCAGATGAACTTTTATGATGTCACCGTAAACGGTGCGGAAATGACCTTTGCGGACGGCAGTAAAATGACCTTGGCTAAATCAACAGCAGAAAAGCTTTCTTCTCATCAAGGAGAGCTTATTCTTGGTATCCGTGGTGAGGATATTAAGTTTGACAGCCAGAATATTGATGTTTATAAGCAGAACAGTCAGCAGGCTGTTATTGAGAATACGGAAATCATGGGAAATGAAAACAATCTGTACTTTCAGTTCGGCGGCGCACAGACCGTTGCAAGAGTATCCAAGTATGAGGTGTGTCAGATGGGAGATCAGGTTGAGTTTGTGTTCATGCCGCATAAAATGCATTTCTTCGACAAGGAAACGGAAATGTCGATATAAATACAGTTAAAAAGGTAGTGGCAGAAATGAATCAATTAAAGAAAGCGGACAGCTATATTGAAAAAAACAAGGTGACGAAGGATCAAAAACCGGCTTTTCATGTTACGGCTCCGGTCGGCTGGATAAACGATCCCAATGGGTTTTCGGAATATCGGAACAAATATCATCTGTTTTATCAGCACCACCCTTACAGCGACGCATGGGGACCGATGCATTGGGGACATTGCACATCATGCGACTTTATAAAGTGGGAGGATCTTCCGGAAGCGCTTGCCCCGGACGAAAGCTTTGATAAAAACGGCTGCTTTTCCGGAAGTGCTCTTGAAACGGAAGAGGGACACGCTTTGGTCTACACCGGAGTAATCGAAAAAGATGAAAACGGCAAAAAGAGCGTTTTTCAGAATCAGTGTCTCGCATTCGGTAACGGAGAAAACTATATAAAATATGACGGCAACCCGGTTATCGACGGCAATCAGCTCCCCGAGAGCTTCAGCCGTGAGGATTTCCGTGACCCGAAAATATGGTTTGATGACGGCTCCTATTATCTTGTTGCAGGCAACAGAAAGGGCGACGGTTTGGGACAGGTCGTTTTGTTCAGGTCACCGGACTTAAAAAGCTGGCAGTATGTGACAGTGCTTGCGGAAAATGATGGAACATACGGTACGATGTGGGAATGTCCTGACTTTTTCGAGCTTGGCGATCAGCATGTGCTGATCGTATCTCCGCAGGATATGCGTGCGGTCGGGAATAAGTATTACAACGGAAACCATGTGTTATACTTCCTTGGACAGTATAACAAAACAAACTGTCAATTTGATTACAGCGAAGGTGTTATGCTCGATTTCGGCGCAGACTTTTATGCGGCGCAGACGCTTTTAACCAATGACGGCAGACGCATTATGATTGCATGGATGCAGTCCTGGGATATCAATATCAAGCCCGCAGAGCAAAGATGGAACGGAATGATGACTGTCCCGAGAGAGCTGAGCCTCATCAACGGACACCTGTATCAGCGTCCTGTCCGTGAGCTTGAAAACTACCTTGTGAACCCCATTCACTATCAAAATACGAAAATTTCGGGCGAAGTCAGCCTCCCCGGAATCAAGGGCAGAGTGCTTGATTTGTCGGCAGAAGTGCTGTCGGGCGATTTCAAAAAGCTTTCTATTCACATTGCTCACAATGAAGAATATACCACCTGCTTTACTTACAATCCCGAGGAGCAGAGCATTGAGTTTGACAGGACGTATTCCGGCATGAGAAGAGACGTCGTCAGCCAAAGAAAGATGAAGATTGACAATCCGCAAAGCACCTTAAAGCTTCGCATAATACTCGACAAATACTCGGCGGAGCTTTTTATAAACGACGGATATCAGACCTTCAGCGCAACATTTTATACACCGCTTGAAGCGGACGAAATCGTATTCAAGTGCGACGGAAAAGCAATATTGAATATTGAAAAATCTGATATCCGGATTTAAAGGGAGGCAGGATAATGAAAATTTACGATGTAACCGCCCTCGGTGAGCTTCTTGTCGATTTTACAATGAACGGCATGAGTGCGCAGCAAAATCAGCTTTTTGAAGCAAACCCCGGCGGAGCGCCCTGCAATGTGCTTGCAATGCTTCAAAAGCTCGGCAGAAAAACCGCTTTTATCGGCAAGGTCGGCAATGATTCTTTCGGCAATATGCTGAAGGACACCGTAAACCGTCTTGGAATTAACACCGACAATTTGCTTATGGATGACGAGGTGCCGACAACGCTCGCCTTTGTGCACACGGCGGCGGACGGCGACAGGAGCTTTTCATTTTACCGAAATCCCGGTGCCGACATGATGCTCCGCACAGAGGAAGTCAGCAACGACCTGATAGCCGATTCCAAAATATTTCATTTCGGTTCTCTGTCGATGACAGATCAGAAAATTGAAGAAACAACAAAAGCCGCTGTTGCGGCGGCAAAGGACTCCGGCGCTCTGATTTCCTTTGACCCGAATCTCCGTCCGCCCTTGTGGGACAGTCTTGACAGAGCCAAGGAAAAAATACACTACGGTCTGTCTCAATGTGACATTCTCAAAATTTCAGACGATGAGATTGAATTCTTAACGGGTACTGACGATATAGATGAGGGTATTGAACAAATCAGAAAGAAATATCAGATCCGTCTTGTTTGTGCGACGATGGGCAAAAGAGGAAGCAAGGCATATTATCGGGACATCAAGACGCAATGCCCTGCATTTATGGGAGTCAAAACCATCGAAACCACGGGAGCCGGCGACACCTTTATGGCGTGTATGCTCGACGCTGTTCTCAGAATCGGTCTTGACAGCTTTGACGAACAGAGCTTGTACGAAATGCTCAGATTTGCGAATGCCGCATCAGCAATAATCACAACCCGAAAGGGCGCACTTAAAGTAATGCCCGAAAAAAGTGAGATTTTAAAACTTACAACAGAAAGGAAGAATAGCCATGCTTGATATGTATGTTTCTTTGGGAACAATCGAAAGCGTAAAAAATTTCGTTACAAAAATCACCGAATTTGAAGAGGATTTTGATCTGATACAAGGAAAATATGTCATCGATGCCAAATCGGTTCTCGGCATATTCAGTATTGATTTATCAAAGCCTGTATTGCTGAGGATCAACGCCGAGGGCGACAGGCTTGAAGAAATCAAGAAAGCGGTAAAGGAGTTCACCGCATAAGAAGTCATAATCTGCATAAAAGGATAACTTGCGGTTATGTTTATATCGGTCTGTATAATGATTTATCCCTTTTACTGAATTGGTCAATTAAGAGCATAAAATAAAAACCAATTACTCAAACCCTTGTTCGATTCTGTATTGAACAGGGTTTTTGTAGTTGAGTTTGTATAGGGATCCGTAAATAACGAATTGCTTTTATTCGGCGAAGCTCGAAAGGGCTTCGCATTTTCAATGACTGCCAACGAAAGTTACAAATCATAAACGGCGGTTGAAATGGCAGTTATGATTACTGTTCGTATTTCAAAGTAAAATAATCGTAATAATTAAGTTTTTGATGTTTATTACAATTTAGCGATTTGGTTTTGTTATTGAATTATCCAATATTAAACTAAGGATAATACCATTCTCCTCCTATTTTAAATAATTTTTTGAAAAATAAGGAATAACTATTTTTTTAAGGTATTCTAAAAATAACCCTCGAATCACTTCTGAAACGAGGGTTTGTCAGCAGTCTGAACCATCCGACGGGTGGTTATTTTTTATATAAACTATGTTTTGTGACTTGAGATTTTGAAATTATTCAAGATCGGGCAGATATGTTATCAATACTCATCGTTTTCCCTTGCGGTTATTCCGCCCTTGAAATATTCGCTGAAATTGCCGATAAAGGTGTTCCTTTCGGCAAGCATGGATTTTTTATCGGGGTTATTTGCGATTAAGCCGATGTTTTTGATTCCCTTTTCTGCGTCGGAAATAAAGGCGTTGCCGCTGACGGTTACACCGTGAACTTTCGGAGTAAAGGTAATATATCCTCTGCTTTCACCGAATTTTCCGGAAGCTCCCGTGAAAACATTGTTGATGATTTTTATATCCGTATGCTCTGCGTCGCCGTGGTGACCTATGCCGGGAAAACCGTCGCATTTGAAAATACATGAAACCATGGAAATGTTCCTGCACGGAGTGTCGTCGATTGCATGCTCAATATGCGTACCGTCACAGTTGTAAACAGGACCGTATGCCCCTTTATTTGCGGCGTCAATCTGTAAAAGCTCGCTTGTGAGATCCTCTCTGATTGATGTGTATGTACCGCCCTCAAAAATGCAATCCGTAATCTGCGCCGTGTCTGTTGAATTGATTTCAATACAATGCCAGTTGGCACAATGAAGAAATTTGCAGTTTTTGATAACGATATTTTTAGAATGTACCGTGTTGATAATCGTCAGGTTTTCGTCAAGCTTTGCATTTCCGTCAAAAACTCCGCCTGAAATTACAGCGTCGTGAGTTCCCTCATATCCGTGCCAATCACGCTCCGAATAAGCGGCAAGGAGATATTTTGTTACGGGCTCGCTGTCCTTGGATCGGATCACAACGGCATTGTCTGAAAATTTCAGCCATTGATTTGAATAAAAGATCAGAGCGGCTGAAATAAGATATTTTCCGTCGGGAAAGAAAATTGTTCCGCCGTCTTTCATTTTGTCAAGACAAGCCTGAATTGCTTTTGTGTCGTCATGAATACCGTCAGCATAAATATTTTTGTCCTGTCCGATGTCAAAAAATCTCATTTGTATTACCTCGGATATTTTTTTATTTATATTTTATCATCATTTGATGTATTGTCAATGCGTTTGACATTAAATTTGTTTTGTTATATGATTATCGTATAGTGAAAAAGAGGTGAGGGTATGGAGACTTTTGAAGAAAAGTTTTCTGTCTGTACAAACGGGACTGCGATTGAAGAAAATGTTTTTTTATACGATGGGGTGAGGATAACGGTTCTAACCTCGGAGCTGATTCGCATTGAACGGCAGGCGGACGGCAAATTCTGTGATTTTCCAACTCAGACGGTCTGGTTCAGATCGCTTGAAAAGGTTGATTGCTCTGCCGAAAATGTAGACGGCGATATTACCGTCAAAACCTCAAAATGCAGTTTTATCATCTCCGAAAACGGCAGGCTGAAAAAGGTCAGGCTTTCCGACGGCAGGATTGTTACGAATTTTAAAAAGGGCAATTTAAAAGGTACTCGCCGCACTTTGGATATGACCTACGGTAAGGTCAGGCTTGAGGACGGAATTGTGTCACGCTTCGGCGTAGCCGTTATGGATGATTCAAAAACTCTGATTATAAAGCCTGACGGCTCACTCGGAACTCGCAGAGATATCCTCGGCAGAACAGAGGACGGAACGGATAAATATGTTTTCGCTTACGGCTGTGACTATCGCTCCGCTCTAAGGGATTATTATCGCATAACAGGCTCAACTCCGCTTATTCCGAGATATTGCCTTGGTAACTGGTGGAGCAGATACCGTGAATACACTCAGGAAGAATATCTTTCCCTTATGGATAAATTTGCGGAGAAGAAAATTCCTCTGACGGTTGCCTGCGTCGATATGGACTGGCATTGGACGGACTGCGAACGCCGTTTCGGAAGTAAGGCTTCCGATTATCCGAAGCCTAAGTCTCCGCTTGCAAAATTAACGGGTTCGTTTCTAAATCCCGGCTGGACCGGTTACAGCTGGAACACCGAGCTTTTTCCCGATCATATCGGCTTTCTTGACGAGCTTCACAGAAAGGGACTAAAGGTTAATCTAAACGTTCATCCTGCTCAGGGAGTACGTTTCTTTGAGGACTGCTATCCCGACTTTGCGGAGTTTATGGGAGTTGATAAAGCTGCAAAAGAGGCGGTCAGCTTCGATTTTACGGATAAAAAATACATATACGGACATTTCAAATTCATCAACGAGCCTTTGGAAAACGAGGGAGTTGACTTCTGGTGGATCGACTGGCAGCAGGGCAAAAAGAGCAAAATTGAAGGACTTGATCCGCTGTGGCTTTTAAACCATTATTACTGCCTTGACAGACAGAGCAAGGGTCAGAGACCGCTTACTCTTTCCCGTTTTGCAGGTTACGGTTCGCACCGTTATCCGCTCGGCTTTTCGGGCGATACGGCGATAAATTGGTCGGTATTAAATTTTCAGCCGTATTTCACGGCTGCTGCGGCTAACGCAGGCTACAGCTGGTGGAGCCACGATATCGGCGGACATCATTTCGGCAGGAAAGATGACGAGCTTTATCTCAGATGGCTTCAGTTCGGAGTGTTCAGCCCGATAATGCGTTTACATTCGACAAAGGATCCTTTCATGGGCAAGGAGCCTTGGAATTTCAGCAGAGATACCGAGAGGACTGCGGCTGATTTTTTAAGGCTGAGACACCGTATGATACCATATACATATTCTATGAACAGGCTGACGGAAAAGGACGGAATGCCGCTTGTTATGCCGATGTATTACGCATATCCCGAAGATGACGAGGCTTATACCGTTGGAAACGAATACTTCTTCGGTACACAGCTTATCGCCGCTCCGATCACGGAACAAGCCGACCGAATTACAAAAACCGCTTCTGCGGAGGTATGGCTGCCCGAGGGAAGATATACGGATATTTTCACAGGCAGAATATACAGGGGCGGCAGGAAAATCCGTATGTGCAGGGATATGTCGTCCGTTCCCGTGCTTGCCGTATCAGGGGCGATTATACCGCTTGACGGTAGGGCAGAGGGCAACGACTGCGGCAATCCCGACAAGCTATGCGTTTGGCTTTACCGTGGAAACGGCAGCTTCACACTCTATGAGGACGACGGAGAAACTCTTGAATACAAAGACGGTAAGTATGCCGAAACGCTGATTAAGTCGGTTGAAAACGGCTCTGATTTTTCTGTTGAGGTCAAGCCTGCCGTCGGTGAAATAAGCGTGATACCCGAAAGGAGAGATTACCGATTTGAGTTTCGTGATATTGTATCGGCTCAGGATATTTCTGCCTGCTCGAACGGGGATAAAATGGACTTTGTTATTGAAAAGGGGGAGAACGTACTTGCTGTTTCGGTCAGAAATGTTTCTGCCGAAAAGGGTGTTTTGATAAAGCTGTTCGGCATTACGGTCAGAAAAAATCCGAGCAAAAAGGAGCTTTTTTTACAGGCAGTCTCCAAAATTCAGGGAGACACCCGTTACAAAACGGTGAAATATAAAAAGTGCCTTGACGATGATTTTAACGGAAAATTATTAGCTCCGAAAGCGGTCAGATACCTGCTTGAGGAAATAACAAATATGGAATAAAACCGGTGGCTCGCCTCATCTTGAAGCGAACCGCCGATTTTTGTTTTTTGCGTGAGAATTAAAATTGGAAGTAAATAAAAGGACTTCCGCCCGTGTATGCCAATCCGATCACAGCCATTATTTCAAGGAAAAACAGGAAAAGACCTTTTACCGTGCTGAGATCGTGACGGAAATAATATGCGTTAAGCGTGAATCTGCCGTTTTCTTCGGGGTGCTTTTTTGACTTCACGGCACACCAAATAACATAAAGTATTTCAATCACGACGGCAAACAGGAGCCAGAAATATATCTGCTGAACTCCGCCGCTCCATATGAATATTTTTTTCAGAACACACAAAGCTGTTCCAAAGCTGTCCGCACGGAAGAATATCCAGCACAGGCATACGAATATATTGTTTATCAGTATCAGAACAGGGGCGGGAAGATGCTTTTTATCCCTGCGGCTTTTGGCGACCGCTTTATGAACACAGAGAGCCAGTCCGTGCAAAGTACCCCAGATAACGAAGGTCCAGCTTGCCCCATGCCACAATCCGCCGAGTATCATTGTAAGCATCAGATTGATATAGGTTCTTATCTTGCCCTTTCTGTTGCCGCCGAGCGGAATATACAGATATTCCTGAAGCCAGGTTGAAAGGCTTATGTGCCAGCGTTTCCAGAATTCGCTGGGATTTTTGGAAAGGTAGGGAAGATTGAAATTCCTTTGCAGGTCGTAACCCATACACCTTGCACAGCCGATAGCCATATCCGAGTAACCCGAAAAATCGAAGTAAATCTGCAAAGCATAGGAAATAACGGCGAGTATAACTGTCAGCGACGAGTATGCCGCAGGTGCGGCAAAAACATCATCGACAAAGACCGAAAGCCGATCCGCCAGTACGATTTTTTTAAACATACCCATTATAAAAATCTGTAATCCGGCTTCAAGTCCTTTAAGCGTTACTCTGCGATCCTGCTCAAGCTGAGGTAAAAAGTCCTGTGCCTTTACGATCGGACCGGCAACAAGCTGAGGGAAGAAGGAGATATAAAGCGCAACGTCAAGAAGCTTTGCAGGCTTTATTTTTTTGCGGTAAACGTCGATTGTGTAGCTCATCGACTGGAAGGTATAGAAAGAAATTCCGACAGGCAGAATTATATTCAGGCTTCGCATATTTTCTATTCCGAAAGCCGAACTGAACGAATCAAGGAAAAAGTTTGTGTATTTGAAGAATGCGAGAATCAAAAGGGGAACTGCGATGCCGACGGTTATGGCAAGCCTGCGATAGCGTTCATTGTCTAAGTGCTTCGCCGTGGAATATGCCACAACGGTTAGCAGAAGCATTAAAAAGCAAAAGCGCCAATCCCACCGGCCGTAAAAAACATAGCTTGCAACAAGCAGATAAACGTGGCGGAAAATCCGAGCCTTCGGACTGTGAAAAAGTCCCGAAACAGAGAGGACTGCGAGGGTTGCGAGGAATAGAATAATGAATTGAATACTTGTGAAGCTCATTGTTTTTTATCCCCCTCGCTTCGGTCGTTTTTTATTACGGCGGAAAGCCGCTCTGCAATAGCTCTGTGACCGTATTTGTTGAGGTGACCGAAACCGACAGCCGTGTTGCAAAAGCCGTTCGGGAGAACCTTTTCCTCCTCGTACATTTTCAGGAAATCGTCTGACATATCAATAAAGATGATGTTATTGTTTTCACATACCTCCTGCAATTTTAAAGCCGTGTTATTATCCTTGTATACGGTTGCCGAGCCGTCCGGATTGAGTGAGAGGCTCGGATGGTAGAAGATTATCGGTTTAACACCGTGCTTTTCACAAATTTCGTGAATGTGTGAAGCTAAATTCCGGTAGGAGGATAAGGTTATATTTTCTTCGGCAGGAGCTTGAGCACTTCCGAAATCCTCCGATGAGGTATTACCGGCTCTCCATTTCTTGAGTTGAGAATACATAAGCTTGAAATACGGAAATTTTTGAAGCTCAAAAAGAAGTCCGCTGTCGTAGGACGGCAAGGCTTCCATTTCTCCCGAAAGGCATTTTTCAATTTCCTCTTCAAAAAAGGTTGTTGAAACGGTTTCGATTATAACATAATCCGTCGGCTTCATCACGGAAAGCGCATTCTCAAGATTTTTGACATTTGTCAGAAGTCCGTGTCCCGATGTGCCGATGTTATAGACCGTCAGCCCCGTCAATTCAGACAGGATTCGGGGAGCCGACTGCTCATAAAGGATATTTGTACCCTCCATATGAGAAGAGCCCATAACGAGTATATTCATTTTTTTGTCGGGAGCGGAGCTGTCGTTGTAGAAACCGTTCCGGTCGGTTTTGTGCCACGCAATGCCTTCGATCATTGTTCCCGTGAAGCTGTTGCTCAACCAGCGATAATCGGTTACGCCTGTTTCGTTTGTTATGTGTATGCCGGGATTGTAATAGATAAGACATACCGCACAGGCAACCGAAAAGGCTAAAACACCTGCAAGTACGGCTTTGGAAAGCCATTTGATTTTCTGTTTCACTCAGCTTTTCATCCTTCCGTCCGAAATTGAGTTTTCTTGGTTTTGCTTTTTTGCAGTTTTTTTATCAGGAAAGCTATCAGCAAAAAGATCAGTATTCCAACTGCGCTTCCGCAGGTGTCGATGAAAATGTCAAACACACGGCAGGCTCTTTCGGGCACAAAATACTGGTGAATTTCGTCTCCGAGAGCGTAGACGGCACAGGGGATAATGGAAACAAAATTACGCTTTCCGAAAGAAAAATAAATTGCTCCGCTCATACAAAAACCGAGTGTGGCGTATTCTGCAAAATGAGCAATTTTACGCAGTACATTGTGAGAAATAACATTGCCGATGTATTCGATAATAACGCTGAGAAGTCCCTCGCTGACCTGCTTCGATTCCTCTCCCGTTTCAGAAGAAAATCTGAAAATAACATACATTATCACGGCGCAGAGAAGCCAGAAAAAAACTGCGCCGAATATCCTTGCATTCTTCATCAGCTATGTGCTCCCGAAATCAGACATACACTTTCAAAGGCAGGGGAGAAGTACAGTCCCTCAACTCCCTTGTTGACCGCCGCAAAGGATGAGCCGGAAAACATCGGCAGAAATACGGCCTTGTCAAGTATGAGCTTTTCCGCCTTGGCACAGCCTGCAATGATCTCACTGCCCGAATAGGTGCTTGTTATCGCTTTGAGAGTGTTGTCGTAGTCCTTATCAGAGAAGCCGAAGAAGTTTGACGAGCTGTCCGTCATAAACTTTTTCAGCGTGTCGGTAACGGTGGACGAATCGGTGGTTATTTTATGATATATTATCTGATAGCTTGTGTTGTAGATCGAAGTGCCGATTTCATCTGCGGTTTTGACCTCTACCTTTGCAAGGATAGAGGTTGAGAAAAGCCTTTGCCAGTTCTGAATGGTTTTTTGCATCAGCGGAGCATTTTCCTCCGTGCAGGTGACGGTTATTTCGGCAGTTGTAATGTCGAGTGCCTTCAATCCCTTTTTCCAAAGTCCGACAGCCTGCTTTTCGTCATAAGCTATGCCGCCGATATTGCCTGCGGCTTCACGGTAAGAGCTTTCTCCGTAGCGAACGCAGTCGGGCACAATTCCATTGGTGAAAGCGTTGCTTTCGGAGGAGGTCAGCTCGTCCGTCTTTGTCGCCATAACGAGAGCACGGCGCATATCCTCGTTGGAGAGAACAGAATTGCCGCAGTTGAAGCAAAGCCCGTAGACCGTGTTGCTGACCGAATATTCAGTCAGCTTATCGTAGTCGCTGAGCTCCTCACGGGAATAATCCGTCAGAAAGGCGCAGTCATAGGTGCGCTGTCTGATCTTCTTTACAACGGAGGCTTCCTCGGTGTTGACATAGAAATAAACCTCGTCGGGACTTACCTTGAAATTGCCCTTGTATTCGTCGTTCTTATACATCGAGAGGGTGTTGTCCTCCGCCCAGCGTGAAAGGTAAAACGGTCCGTTGCAGAAGGTGTATTTAAGGTCAAGTCCGTATTTTGCGTGAGTAGCCTTGAAAAATTCCTCATGGCAGGGCATGGCGACGGGCAGGGTGAGAATACGCAGAAAATCGGGATCGGCTCGCTGTAAGGTTATAACGAGCGTTTGATCGTCCCGAGCCTGAACGCCGAGAGATGTAACCTGAGCCTTGCCTGAGTTCACGGCAGACGCATTTTTAATTGAGAAGAGCTTTTCGGCATCGGTTGACTGAGTTGCGGGATCGACGGTACGCCTGAGACCGAATACAAAGTCGTCGGCGATGACCTGAGTGCGGTAGGTGTCCTTATAATCCTCGGGAAGAATATCCTTGAAGGAGTTGAGAAGCTTCCAATGGGTGTTATTTCTGAGATGGAAGGTGTAGGTCAGTCCGTCGGCCGAAATATCCCACGATTCGGCAACGCCCGGCACTATCTTGTAATCCTTATCAAGTCTGACAAGTCCCTCGAAGCAGTTGGCGATCAGGAGCTTTGATTCGTCGGTTTCCGCAACCTGGGGATCAAGACACATCGGATCCCCGTCGATGGGCATGATTATAACCTCCTCGCTGTCTCCTCCGCAGGCGCAAAGGCTGACGGCAATAACGAGGGCAAGAATCAGAGATAATGCTTTTTTGAACATATAAAAAACCTCCGAAAAGGGTATCTTAAAATAATTATAAACATTATAGCAAATTCATACAAAAAATACCAGCTATTTTTGAAAAGAAAAAGGATTGTAAATTTTTATATATTTTGGTATAATTATATAACTTAAACTATGCCCGGGAGTGATGCTATGTCTGATACAATAGCTTACATAAGCCTTGTTATTCTTATTCTGCTTTCTGTTATATCGGTATACACATTGCTTCAGGTCAAAAAGCTGAAAGCCTCGGCTTCGTCCGAGACGGATAAACAGCTCTCCGAAATACTGACGCTTATACGGCAGAATTACGGAAGCAATGCCGAGGAATTTGAACGTAACAGACGTGAAACGGCGGAGTCACTCAATGCGATGACTGAGCGTCTTGACGCCATGACACGTCAGAATTACGAAACTCTCCTGAAGCTGAACAAGGATATGACGGATTCGCTCAATCTGATACGCACGGTCGGCTCCGAGCAGAACGAGAAGCAGACGCGGACTGTTGAAGCGGCGATCGCAAGGATGCAGGAAAGCAACGAGAAGAAGCTCGATCAGATGAGGGCAACCGTTGATGAGAAGCTGACTTCAACACTTTCGACAAGGCTTGATTCCTCGTTCAAAACCGTTTCCGAACAGCTTGAAAATGTATATAAATCCCTCGGTGAGATGAAGGAGCTTTCGACGGGAGTTACAACGAACGTTACCGCCCTCAACAGAGTTCTTACTAATGTCAAGGCGAGGGGAACGTGGGCTGAAATTCAGCTTGAGGGAATACTGGATCAGACGATACCGAATATGTATGTCAGGAACTATTCACCGGGCGACAGCTCAAAGGACGTTGTTGAATTTGCGGTGAAGATCCCGTCCTCCGACGATCCGACAAGATTCACTTATCTGCCGATCGACTCAAAGTTCCCGATGGAGGATTACCGCAGGGTTTGCGAAGCGGCGGACAATGCGGATTCGGCGGCTCTCGCTTCGGCAAGAAAGGCTCTTGAGGACAGGGTGCTCCAAGAGGCTAAAACCATTACAAAATATATTCACGTTCCGGAGACTACACCGTTTGCCATTCTCTACCTTGCGACCGAGGGGCTATATGCCGAGATTACCTCGTCAAACACGGGTATTGTGGACAGAATACAGCGTGAAAACATAATGATAGCCGGCCCGACAACGATAATTGCCCTGCTTAATTCCCTTTCAATGGGATTTAAGGCGGTTGCGATCAACGAAAAGGCGAACGAGGTCAGAAAGCTCCTTGCTGCGGCAAAGTCGCAGTATGAAAAGTTCGGCTTCGTTCTTGACAAGGCGAAGAAGAAAATTGACGATGCAGGCAGATCGCTTTCGGAGGCTCAGGACAGGAACAGGATAATTCAGAAGAAGCTGAAAAGTGTTGAAGAAATTGATTCGTCTCAGGCCGAAAGACTATTGGAAATAAATTCGGATATTTCTGACGATGAAGAATAAATGTGAATTACAGCTAAGCGGAAAGGAATGGTCACAAGTATGTTAAAACATCAGGAGCTTATCTCACAGATGTCGCTTGAGGAAAAAGCGTCTCTCTGCTCGGGAAAGGATTTCTGGCATCTCAAGAGCATCAAGCGTCTCGGACTTAAAGAGATTATGGTCTGTGACGGCCCTCACGGTCTCAGAAAGCAGAATTCAGAGAACAAGGAGGTCGGATTGGGCAACAGCTATCCGGCAACATGTTTCCCGACGGCGGTCACAACCGCCTGTTCATGGGACAGGGATCTGATTTACAAAATGGGACAGGCACTCGGTGAGGAGTGCTTACAGCACGAGGTCAGCGTTCTTCTCGGCCCCGGAGTGAATATGAAGCGATCTCCCCTGTGCGGAAGAAATTTCGAGTATTTCTCGGAGGATCCCGAGCTTGCAGGTGAAATGGGTGCGGCGTTTATCGCAGGCGTTCAGTCAATGGGAGTCGGCACGGCTCTCAAGCATTTTGCCGGAAACAGCCAGGAAATGAAGAGAATGACCTCCAACAGCATAATTGATGACCGTGCGCTTAGAGAAATCTATCTCAGAGCCTTTGAAAAGGCGGTCAAGAAGAGCCAGCCGTGGATGGTTATGAATGCTTACAATCTGCTCAACGGCGAATATTGCTCGGAAAACGATAAGCTCCAGAATAAGATCCTTCGTGATGAGTGGGGCTTTGAGGGTGCGGTTGTAAGCGACTGGGGTGCGGTAAACGAGCGTGTTAAAGGTCTCAACGCAGGCAACGATCTTGAAATGCCTTCATCGGGCGGAGTTAACGACGCAAAGATTGTTGAGGCTGTCAAGTGCGGCGTTATTGACGAAAAAACGCTTGACGAGAGAGTCGATAAGCTTGTCGATATCATTCTCAAGGGTGTTGCGAATAAAAAGCCGGGTTATAAATATGATGTTGAAGCTCACAACCTCCTTGCAAGACAGATCGCAGAGCAGTCAATGGTACTGCTTAAAAATGAGGACGGTATTCTGCCGCTCAGACAGAATGACGGCGGTTATGTTGCCGTTATCGGTGCTTTTGCCGACGCACCCCGTTATCAGGGCGCCGGAAGCTCAATTATCAATCCGACAAAGATTGACAGCGGTAAAAGAGCGTTCAACAATTCGCCGATCAATGTTAAATTTGCCGACGGCTATGACCGCAAGGGCAAGAGGAAAAATGAGGACGCTTACATAACCGAGGCATGTAATCTTGCAAAGAATGCTTCGTGCGCCGTGCTTTTCATCGGACTTACCGATGATTATGAGTCCGAGGGCTTTGACAGAAGCACTATGAAACTTCCCGAGGGACACAACAGGCTTGTTGAGGCTGTCAGCCGTGTGAATGAGAATATTGTCGTTGTGCTTGAGGGCGGATCGCCTGTTGAAATGCCGTGGGCAGATAATGTCAAGGCTATTCTCAATGCCTACCTTGGCGGACAGTCGGTTTCGCCTGCCGTTGTAGATGTGCTGACAGGTATGGCTAATCCCTGCGGCAAGCTTGCGGAAACCTATCCTATCTGCCTCAAGGACACTCCGACTGCGTTCAGATATCCTGATTCTGATGAAAATGTTCAGTACCGTGAGAGTATTTTCATCGGTTACAGATACTATGACAAGACAGAGAAAAATGTCAGATTCCCGTTCGGTTACGGTCTTTCCTACACAAGCTTTGAATATTCCGATATGAAGCTCAAAAAGAAGAACCTTGCAAAAGGCGAGGGCGCAACAGTTACATTGAAGGTTAAGAACACCGGTGACGTTGCAGGCTCGGAGATCGCTCAGGTCTATGTTTCAAAGCCCGAGAGCAAGGTGTTCAGAGCACCCAAGGAGCTTAAAGGCTTTGCAAAGGTTACTCTTGAGCCGGGCGAGGAGAAGAAGGTCACCGTTGAGCTTGACGACAGAGCGTTCAGCTTCTGGAACACACAGACGGATGACTGGAGCGTTGAGAGCGGAGAATATAAGATCCTTGTCGGCTCGTCCTCAAGGGATATCAGGCTTGAAGCTGAGCTCAAAATGAAGTCCGAGGACGATGCGGATATAGTCGATATGAGAGATACGGCGGAGGTTTATTATAACGGCGATCCCGCAAGGGCAACCGAAAAGGACTTCAAAGCGGTCTACGGCGGAGAATTTAAGCTTGCTCCGGAGGTGACGAAGGACAGCCTTAACAATACAATAGAGAGCTGTAAGGACAAGGGACTTGCAAAGTTTATTTACAACACGGTTGATCTTGCAATGAAGCCTATGGGCGGCATCAGCGGTTCAATGATGGCGAACACGATTATGCAGACTCCCGTAAGGAACTTTATCTGTATGAGCGGCGGTCTTTTTACCGAGGATATGGCAGACGGACTTCTCAAGCTGTTTGACGGTAAGGACGTAGGAAAGGGAGTCGGTAAGATAGCCAAGGGTGTTCCTCATGCTCTTGCCAACCTCAAGACATTGCTTAAATCAATATAAATTTCAGAAAGGCTTAATTAAAATGAAAATCAGAAATAAGATAGGCAAAAAAATTCTTTCAATTATTCTTACTGCTTTGATGGTGCTTTCGATCGTTCCGCTGAGCACTTCGGCGGTTGATTCGATCAAAAAAGGACTGGCAGGGGATAAGGAAATCAACTTTGCCGTAATGTCGGATATGCACTATTACCCGGCTTCACTTGCGGGAAACTACAACGAAGCTTTTATGAAAAGCGTCTCTACAACTATCGCAAGAGAGCCTTATCAGTCGGTAGGTCTGGTTGAATCGGCTCTTGCCGGAATTGCAGAGCATGCCAAGGAGAACGGAATGAGGTACCTCGTTCTTTCGGGCGACCTCACCTCCAACGGCGAATATGAGGCTCACAGACAGCTTGCCGCAAGACTTGAAAAGTTTGAAAAGGACACCGGCATACAGGTTATTGCAATTAACGGTAACCATGATATCAACAAGGCTAATGCAACAACATATGAGTCGGGAGAGGCGGCACCTGCAAGACGTACCACACCGGAGGACTTTCTTGAGCTTTACAAAAATCTCGGTTATGATCTTGCTTATCACAGATACGTTCCGTCAAGCGGAAAGGCTAATATGCTTTCATATTCCGTCCGTGCCGACGGTTACAGATTTATTGCAATGGATACCGCCAAGTACAGCTCTGAGGTTACAGAGGACGGTACCGATCTTGCCGAAACCAGCGGATGCTTTACAGATGAGGCTCTCCAATGGGTTCTTGATGAGATAGCGGACGCAAAGGCAAAAGGTGAAACTGTTATCGGCGTTAATCATCACAATTTTGTTCCCCACTATGACGCCGAGTATACAATAATCAGGGGCTTTGTCATTGACGGCTGGGAGGAGATCACGGATAAGCTTACGGACGCAGGTATGCACTTTGATTTCACCGGTCATATCCATGACAGCGACATCGCTCAGACCGTTACCGACGACGGCGAAACCCTTACCGAAATATGCTGTGATTCTCTCACGGCTTTCCCGAACTACTTCCGTGAGGTAAACGCAACTACCGATTCAAACGGTAAGACGACGATGAACATAGAAAGTCAGGAGGTTGACTGCGTTCTTCCTGTTACCGTTAACGGTGAAACCTATGAGACGCCGTACAGGATCCGTTCTCTCGGCGACACTTTCTTTGACGAGACCGGTCTGTCGGGAACGGCTGTCAAGCTCATCGGCGGACTGCTTGAGGATTATTCCGCAAAATTCGGTAAAAAGGGCGTTGTAAACGCTCTCAAGGATATGGGACTTGATATTGAAGGAATGATCGGCGGCTTCTTCGGCGACGGATTGAAGATCGGCGACACCGAGCTTTTCACAACGAAAAATCTCATGGGCTTTATCGAGGATCTTCTCAATCAGATATACGAAAACTATATGACCGATCCTGCCGCAACAACGGCATATCTCGGCAACTCCATCAATAAGCTTCTCAATGTCAAGATGTCGGATCTGCCGAACACAAGATTTATTGACGAATACGGCTTCGGCGATAAAACAAAGCCGGGCACTTTCGAAGATTTCCTTGAGTGCGTAATCGTTTATAAATACGAGGGCAAGCTCCATATGAAGGACGATCCGTTTATGATGGACGCTCTTGATAATCTCAATAACGGCGACACCGTTTTTGACATTTTCAATGTTCTTCTTGACATCGTTTCCAACGATCTTCTCCAGGATAAGATACTCAAGGATCTTGACCTTAACCTCGGTGCATTCTTCCCCAAGGGAACAACTCTTGAGTGCGTAGGATCAATTCTTGCCGTTACAATGATGGTTATCTTCCTCGGAGATACAAGCTATCTCAATGTTTCAAACAAGATTCTTACAGCCGCAAATAAGCTCGGTATTGTTGACTTCAAGTCGCTTTGGGGCATCGTTGAGCACTATATGGACGAGTATCTCACCGACACTCAGCTTGAGGGTATCGGTCAGACTCTTGCCAACATCACCTGCGAGTTTGCATATGACGACAACTACACCGAGGACGTCAACACAACCGTTGTTTATGACGGAAAGGTTGTTCCCGAAGCCACGAGAGAGAACTACCGTATTCCGACCGTTGTTTCGGCAACTCTCGGCGCAGATCAAAGCTCCAGAAATGTAAGCTGGTACACCAAGACGAGCGTAAAGGGTACGGATATAGAGATTATTCCTTATTCGGAAAATCCTGTATTCACAGGCAAAACCGCCGTTCCTTACGGAGTTAAGCTCAACACAAAGACCGTCAGAACAGAAAGACAGTTCCCCGGCGTTGATCTCGGCGTACTCGGAATAATGAACTATGTGTTCCCGATGAACAGACATATTGTTGAAATTTCGGGACTTCAGGCGGGCAAGACCTATCTTTACCGCGTCGGCGACGCTTCAAGGAACTGGTGGAGCGAGGTCGGTACATTCAAGATGGCTGACGGAACGGGCGACACTACCTTCATTCATGTCAGCGATCCTCAGTCGCAGTCGGCTCAGCAGTATGCAACCTTTGCGACCGTGCTTGAAAAGGCTTATGAGCTTTATGACAGCGATTTCATTGTCAATACGGGCGACAACGTTGACCACGGCGACAACTTCAGACAGTGGCAGTGGATGTTCGACACAGCCTCCGATACTCTTATGGATACCGTTATGATGTCTGCCTCGGGTAACCATGAGGGCAAGGGCTCCTACGCTATCGAAAAGAATTACTACTATTCAAACGTTCCCGAGCAGGACACAGAGTCGGGTATCTACTTCTCGTTTGATTACAATAATGTTCATGTTGCAATTCTTAATACGGAAAATCTCGACGATGACGACAGCCTCAACGATGCTCAGGTTGATTGGCTTATTGAGGATATGGAAAACAGCGACGCCGACTGGAAGTTTGTTGCTTTCCACAAGGCCATGTATTCCAACGGATCACATTATAAGGACGACGACGTCTGTGCGATCAGAGATGAGCTGTGCAAGCTTATGCCTCAGCTCGGCATTGATATGGTATTCCAGGGACACGACCACGTTTACCTCAGAACGGATTCAATGATCGACAACAAGGTTGAGAGCGTAACTACTTCAACCGCAGAATTTAACGGCAAGGAATACACCGTTAAGGAAAATCCGGTCGGAACGGTTTATGAGATCAGCGGATGCTCAGGCGTAAAGGTTTACAGTCAGAAGGACGAAAGCCTTACCGATAAGTATTTCCCGAGAGCAGAGGTCATTAAGGATGTTACAAAGTCTGCTTTCTCAGGCATCAACATTGTCGGTGATACGCTCTATTTTGACGCTTATACTGTTGACGTTGAAAGCGGCGAGACAGAGAATATCGACTCCTTTGCAATCAGAAAGGATCTTTCCGTCAGAAAGGGCACGGGCGTTCAGCAGTCGATTGACTGGATGAAGATCTTCTCAAATATCGTTTCGATAATCGTTCCTGTTTTCAAGACGATCATCACCCGTGTATTTGAGTGCTTCAGCCTTAAAATCTGGTAACTTTTTAAAATAATAACCGAGCTTTCCGAAAGGATCGCTCGGTTGTTTTTATAATAGCACCTCTTTATTAGTACCGTAAAATATATCGTCTTTTCCCGAAATGTACTTGCAGAACTCCTCGAATTTATCCCAGCAGTCGTTGACCTCCAATTCGTATGAGTGTCCCCAGATGTAGAATATTTTCTCCGAGGACGGGTTAAGATTGATAAATTTATCCGCCAGCTTGTAAAGATTGTCCCAATCAAGATGAAATACGGACGGGTGAAACTCAAAAAGATCACGCTGCGGAGAAAAATCAAAGCCGCAAATCGTCGTTCTTGCATACTTAACATTCGTCTTATCCTCGATGATCTGAGCAATCCGCGAGTTGTAATTCGGCTGAGCACCGGGATAAGCCATTCCGATGACCTCATAGCCTGCAAGCTCGCTGAGCTTTAATCTGTCCTGCTCAACCTGACGGATAACCTCGTTCTCTGCCATCTCCGTCATATCGGGGTGGGTGAGGGTGTGGACGGCGACCTCGTGCCCTTTGTAAAGACCTGCAACCTCGTCGGGAGCAATCTTCTTAAAGGCGGCTTTACTGCCGTCTATATTCAGGCTGTAATCGCCGCCAAGAAGCTCTGAATTGAGGTTAAAGGTCGCTTTCAGACCGTATTTATTGAATATCTCAACAAGCCGTCTGTCCTGTGCAACGCCGTCGTCATAGCTGAACGTGACGGCTTTCATTTTGCCGTTAAACATCTTTTTCAATCCTTTTATAGGTTGTAAATCTGAACTTAATTCCGTTGTTTTCGAGTTCCTCGGAACACTCCGTCTGCTTCCATTCGTCGGGAGAGAGAACAGGGAGCTTTGCGTCCGCCTCGTCGGCAACGGTGTCAACGTGAGTTATCAGCGCCGTGTCACAGTAGGGCAGGAGAAGCGAATAAATCTGCGCTCCGCCGATCACATAAACATCATCGGAATTGTATTCCCCGATTTTTACAAGCAATTCATCAACGCTTTTTACAAATTCGGCTCCCTCAACCTTGTGAGTATTCCTTGAAAGAACAATGTTAACTCTGTTTTTCAAAGGCTTTGAGCCAGGGAAGGACTCAAGCGTTTTTCTGCCCATAACGACAACCTTGCCGGAGGTTGTGGTGCGGAAAAACTTCATATCGTCGGGCAGAGAGAAAAGAAGGTTTCCCTTGTTGCCTATATTCCATTCTTTGTCGGCTGCTGCAATAAGCTTCATCGTTTCACCTCAAATCGCAACGGGTATGTTCTTAATCTGTTCGTGAGTCTCATAATTGTCAAGACGGACGTCATCGGTCGTAAAATCATAGAAATCCTTTATTTCGGGATTGATCCAAAACGTAGGAGCCGGGAGAGGCTCACGGGTGATAAGCTCTTTTACTAGCGGAATGTGGCGGTCGTAGATATGGGCGTCGGCAATTACGTGAACAAATTCTCCTATCTCCATATCGCAGACCTGTGCAAGCATATGAAGAAGAACGCTGTATTGAACGACATTCCAGTTGTTCGCCGTCAGCACGTCCTGACTTCGCTGGTTGAGTATTCCGTTGAGCACAAGTCTTCCGTTTTCGCCCTGAGTGACGTTGAAGGTCATGCTGTAAGCGCAGGGGTAAAGTCCCATTTCGCTGAGATCGTGGTGGTTGTATATGTTTGTCATAATTCGGCGTGAGAACGGATTGTTCTTGAGGTCATAGATCACACGGTCAACCTGATCGAACATTCCCTCCTTGTATTTGTGCTTTACTCCGAGCTGATAGCCGTAAGCCTTGCCGATTGAGCCGTTTTCGTCCGCCCATGAGTCCCATATATGTGAGTTCAGCTCATGTATATTGTTCGATTTCTTCTGCCATATCCAGAGCATTTCGTCAACGCATGACTTGAAAGCCGTGCGTCGAAGCGTCAGGGCAGGAAACTCCTTTTTGAGGTCGTAGCGGTTGACTACACAGAAAAGCTTCTGAGTGTAGGCAGGCTCACCGTCCGCCCAATGAGGACGAACCTTTTCACCCTTGGTATCTGTTCCGTTTTCGAGGATATTATTACACATTTCAATAAAAAGTTTGTCGGCGTAGCTCATTTGTCAGTCTCCTTTTTTAACGTTATTATACAGACCTCAGGTCGGTTAAGAATGCGCAGGGGAACGGGATAGTCTCCGAGTCCCGAGGTAACGAATATTTGCTTATTGTCAAAGGAATAAAGTCCTTTGTCGGTCATTCTGTCGGGGTAGGTCAGCTTAGGCAAAAGGTAGCCGTTGTAGTAGATCGGACCTAAAAGGGGAAGTCTTATCAATCCTCCGTGGGTATCTCCGCTGAATATCAAATCAACTCCGAAGCCCTCGTACCGCTCGGTTTCGGGCAGGTGAGCAAGCAGTATGTTCAGCCTTTCGGGATCGGGTTCGTCAAACTCGTTGTGGAGATCAAAGGACGGGGTGAAGTAAACATTATTGATTCCGTAAATTGAGATATCATTTCCGTTGACTGTCAGATCGGTTTTCTTGTAGTCAAGAAGCTGAACATTTTGAAGTAACCTGATTTTGTCGGCATATTCGTCATCGGTGTCATGGTCGCCCGTGACAACAAAGGTCTGCGCCATCTCAGAAAGCCGTTCAACAAAGCCGACCGCAAAGTCTATTTTATCGTATCGGTTTCGTGTATACATATCGCCGAGTACGAAAATAAGATCGGGTTTACTCCCGACAATAAGATCGGTGATTTTTCGGTTGTCCTTGCCGAAGCTGTCTCCGTGAAGATCGGAAATGACGGCGATCTTCACGCTTTCTTCCACCTTGTCGCAGGGGATCGTCACCTCGTTCAGCTTCAGGGAATAGTTCCCGATATACCATGAAGGTACAAGGAGTGAAAGCACAAGCAGAGATGAGATTATTTTTTTCCTTTTTTTCAAACGATCACTCCCAAAATACTGTTGATAGTATTATATAACATACCGCAGAAAAAAACAACAAAAACAATAAGCTTTTTACGGCTTATTGCTTCTGCGGCTTATAAAATAATGTCAAGTATCAGCATTGAAATGCAGGCAGGTATTCCGAGACAGACCGAGGCGGCTACGGTGTACCAGTTTATTGCCACGGTTATGCCCGTCAGCAGACCGAGGGCATTGACCGCCAGCAGGGAGGCTAAACCCTGAAAGGCTGAAATAAACAGACTTTTCAGAAAACTGCCTTTTTTTATCATCGTTATTATCGGTATCACCATCACGAGGCAGACGGCGGCAATCAGGGCATATTTCATTTCTCTTTAACGTCAAAACTCAGCTCGGAGCACAGCCTTTCAAGCTTTGCTTTTTTTATCAGAAAGCTGTACTGAGCTTCAAGCTCCTTCATTCTGTATATAAGTGCTTCAATAATAAGCGGATCGGTCGCCTCGTTGAACCGATCGTAAGTGCCTCTGAGCTGCATCTTTATGTATTCCGCCGACCTTGCAAGCTCTCTGTCGGATTCGTATTTCTTATCGGTATCAGAAAAAATATCTAAAATCATTTTAACTCCCTCCGATAAAATGATATTGATAAGACAGGCAAAATATGATAAAATAAAGCATAAAATATACGGAGACGGTAAGATGATTTACGACATTATCATCGTCGGAGCAGGCGCATCGGGACTTGCGGCGGCGATCAGCGCAAAGCGCACGAACGCTAAATTGAATATTGCCGCTGTTGAGGCTCTGCCGAGGGTTGGAAAGAAAATTCTCGCAACGGGTAACGGCAGATGTAATCTGACAAACCTAAATGCAAAATCTTCAATGTATTCAAACTCAAAGTTCGTTGAACCTGTCATGAGTAAATACCCACCCGAAAATGTTATTGGCTTCTTCCGTTCGGTAGGTCTTATGTGCGTTTCGGACGGCGAGGGCAGAGTTTATCCGATGAGCAATACTGCCGCTTCGGTGCTTGACGCTCTGCGCCTTGAAGCGGAAAGGCTCGGCGTTGAGTTAATTTGCGAAAAGCACATTGACCGTGTTACAAGGAAAAACGGTATTTTTACGCTCGGCGAGCTTTCTGCAAGGAAAATTATAGTCTGTACGGGCGGCTGTGCGTCTCCGTCTCAAGGCTCTGACGGTAGCGGATATGTATTGCTAAAAGGCTTGGGACACAGGATAACAGAGGTTTATCCGGCTCTTGTTCAGCTCACGACTGAGGAAAACACAAAGGCACTCAAGGGAATCAGAGCCAAGGCGAATGTCACTCTGAAAAAAGACGGAAAGCCGATCGACCGGTCGAAGGGCGAGGTGCTTTTTACCGATTACGGACTTTCGGGCATTTCTGTTATGGATATCAGCCGAAGTGTAAAAACGGGAAAATACGATTGTATTATTGATGTTTTGCCGAGCTGCGATAAGGCTGAAGCGGAGGATTTTTTACTTTCTTTGGACGGCGGTGTTCCTGCGGAAAACGCACTTTCAGGCTTGCTGCCGAAGAAGCTCGGTCAGTATGTTTTGAAAAAATCGGGTATCAATTTCCTAACACCGATCGGCAGACTGAAAAGCTCTGCTGTTTCTGATGTTGTAAGAACTGCAAAAGGATTGAAATTTTCTGTCAGCGGCACAATGGGATTTAAAAACGCTCAGATCACCGCAGGCGGAGCCGATGTTGATGAATTTGATGCAAATACATTGCAGTCAAAGCTTGTAGGCGGTCTTTACTGTGCCGGTGAAATTCTTGATGTGGATTCCGTGTGCGGCGGCTTTAATCTTCATTGGGCGTGGGCAAGCGGAATTTGTGCAGGCCGATCGGCGGCTGAAAAATAATTTCTCAAGAGGGATAATATGAAGCGTGTGATGTGTCTGCTGTTGGCGATGCTGACGCTCAGCTCGTGCGGCATTATTGAAAAATCTAAAACCGAAAAGAAACCGACAGGAAAAGAAATCTCGGCGGTCTGGATATCCTATACCGAGCTTTCGATGAAGGACGAGAACGGCGGCGATGAGGATTCGTTCAGGGACAAGATAACCGAGATGTTCGACAACTGCGCTCGGCTTGGCATTAACACCGTGTTTGCACAGGTCAGACCGTTCTGCGACGCTATGTATCCCTCTGAAATCTTCCCGTGGTCGGCATACCTGACGGGTTATCAGGGCGATCCCGTCTATTATGATCCTCTTGAAATAATGGTTGAAGAAGCTCACGAAAGGGGACTCGGTCTTCATGCCTGGATAAATCCTTTCCGAGTCTCTTTCGATACCGATACAGATAAATTAAGTGCAAAAAACCCTGCCAAAAAGCTTTTAAGCGATGAAAAAGCAAAAGACAGGGTATTGACTGCCGACGGCGGACTTTATCTCTGCCCTGCGTCTACGGAAAATCATAAGCTGATTATTGACGGTGTGCGTGAAATAATAAGGAACTACGAGGTTGACGGAATACATATTGACGATTATTTTTATCCCTCAACGGACATCGGCGTTGACAAGACATACTATGACGAATACAAGAAAAACGGCGGAGCACTTTTCTATGATAAATGGCGGCTGGATGTCGTTTCGTCCTTTGTTTCTCAGATGTATACGGCGATAAAGAGTGAAAGAAACGATTGCATTTTTTCAATAAGTCCTGCCGGCAATATAAACAATAACTACGAGGAGGAATATGCCGATGTAGAACGCTGGTGCTCGGAAAAAGGCTACTGCGACTGGATGATTCCTCAGATATATTACGGCTTTGAAAACGAAGCTCTTCCCTTCGACAAGGCGTGCAAAAGCTGGTCTGAGCTTGACAAAAGCGATGATGTTCGTATGATATACGGTATCCCCGCCTACAAGGTCAACGGCGAGGACGAGGAATTTAAGGCAGGCGGAGGTATCATCGAAAAACAAATATCCGTTGCAAAAGCAACGGACAATTACGGCGGTGTGGCATTTTTCTCCTATTCTTCACTTGTCGATCCCGACTGTAAAAGGGAATTTGAAAATATCAAGTCATCTGTTTTCACCGAGCTTGCGCCGGAAGAAGAAGGACAGCAGAGTAGCGGGAATACAGAGTAAAAACCAACACACGGAAAACAGAGGACAAATCTGACCGAGGACATTGTACTTCTCCTCGGAATAGTCCCAGACCTGCATATGAAATCCACGGTTGACGATGCAGCCGACAATAAACTCAAGAGCCGTGATTATTGCGCTTCCGGCAAGGCATCTGACGATCAGGCTTTTGGTCTTGATCTTTATGTTTGTAATATAGATTATCAAAAGAGCGACACCGCCCGTTATCGTCATTGTCCAATGGGTAAATCCACGGAAGATCACTTCAATAAGGCTGTAAATTATTCCGCCGGAGCTGAAAACGATTAAATATTCTTTAAATTTATCCATAACATCACCGATATTATGATAACCTGTAAATTAAAAAAGAAGCACCCGTTTTCAAGGTGCTTCTTTCCATTTTTAATGATCATTTGTCACGTTCCTCAAGACAGTAGACTCCCGACTCAAGCACAACATATTCAAAGAAACCGACTTTGAAATACTTTTTTATCGGCTCTTTAAATGTCATATAGTCGTTTACGGAATAGTCCTTGAGGCTGATTGTCCTGATTGCGTTAGTCGCCTCGTTGCAGACAAAAAGCTTGTCCTTGTTTTTGAAAACCGCTATGGGACGGCGGAATGCGACGGACGCACCGCCTCCGATCCTCAAAAGAACTCTCTTTTCGATAGGAGAGAATTTGACTATTGAATTCCTGTCGGGAACAACGCACCAGAAACAGTTGCCGTCAAGGGCAAGACTTCTGATCGGGCAGTTCTGATAGACGAGCTTTTCCTGCATTGCGATGTCGCCGTTCGAGTCGAAAATATTCATATTTCCGTCGTCAAACAGGGTAACAACGCCGTTGCTTTTCAGCACGGCTGAGTCGCAGGCTATGTAATTGCCAAGCTTTTTTGCGATCTCACGGTACTGATAACCGAATTTAGCTTCAAGATATGTTTTTATTTTAACGGGCAGAGTTCTGTCTCCGTCCTGATCGTATACATAAAAAGCGACTGTGTCCTGACCGCTTGAAAGGCGAGTCTTTTGCGCATAAATAAATCCGACCTCCAGCGGAATTATGTCAAGCACATTCGCTCTGACAACTCTTATCAAATTAATCACCTTGTTTGTGAACCCCGCCAAGCCGGATACGGTCAATAATAACCTGCGGTTAAAGCAGGTGGGTGCCTCCCATACAGTTCTCGCTCCCAACGTCCGGTAAAACCGGGAGGTCTGCAATCCGTGTACGGAGCCGGGCTCCCGTAGATAAAATTGTAGGGTTAATATGGACCGTAAGTTATCGCACAAGGCAGGGCTTCAGTTTACTTCATTTTATTATTCTTCCTCTTCGAAAAGATCGGCAAGTCTTTCTTCAAAGATACTCTGGATCTCGTCAAATTCCTTTGCGTCCTCGATCGGGCAAAGGTATGTATCGCCGTTTTTCTCCTCCTCGACCTTGAGAATAATGATCTCGCCGTCGTCGTCAAGGATGTCCTCTGCGTCGTCATAGACGGGGAGAAGGGCAACATAACGTGCGTCATCGGTTTCTATCCTGTCAAGCTCTTCAAAAATATGTTCTTCGCCGGTTTCGTCAATTACGCTGACGATATCCGGATTGTATTCTTCAGCCATTTTAGGTTCCTCCGTGAATTTTTCATATAAATATATTTTAACCGCATTTCGGCTAATAGTCAAGTGAAAATGCAATTAAGTCAAAGTTTATAAAAATTTTCAAGATTTTTTAAAAAAACTATTGACAAATCATAAAACGGGTGCTATTATATAGGTGAACAAAGGGAAACAACAAAACAAACAAGAAAATGTTTCCAAAAAAAGGGAGGCGAGTCCGATGAACTCAGAAGAAACACAATTTAATATGGCCGCCATCCGGTTCTGTTAAATCTGTAATAAGAGGGCACGACAAAGCCAAATGAATAATTGATAATAAAAAAGATTTAAAACACCCGGCATCGCGGAGTAGTGGGAACGCCCACATTACATAGAAGGAGAGCAAAAGCTCACAGATACATCAAACCAAGGAAAGGTGAGTATCAAGGTACAGTTTGATTAGTCCTTCAGTAAATTTGAAAGAGTGAGTTGAAATGTACAGGTAAAAATCCTTCTTAGTATGAATTAAGAAGTTAGTTTAATAAAAATCTCAGTTCGGATCAAATAAATTTGAGAGAGTGAGTTAAGATGTTTTATTAAAGCTTCAAAATAATCAAAATAATTTATGAAAGCGTGAGTCCAAAGGCATAGTTAAATTTTCTTCATCAATTAAAATTGAGAGAGTGAGTGCAATGTTCTGTTAAGACTTTAACTCAAACAAAATCTATTAAGAAAGCGTGAGTCCGAAGAACAGTTAAATCTTTTCCCAATTAACATTGAGAGAGTGAGTTAAAATGTTTCATTAAAGTTTAGTTTGAACAAAATTTTTCAGAGAGAGTGAGTCCGATGAAAACGTAAAAATTCTTCCGATAAATATATTGAGAGAGTGAGTTACGATGTTTCACTAAAGCTTTAAATTAAACAAAATATACTCAAGAAGAGAGTGAGTGACATGTACACTTAATCATTACTCATAGTAATATGAAAAGGTGTGAGTCCGAAATTCTGTAAATAATATCAGCGGTCGTCATTTGACGGCCGCTTTTAATATTGCTTTTCATTCGGTTTTTAGCCGGTACTGCTCAAGGTCAAGTGAAATCACTGTGCCGACATCTACCTCGGAGCGTGCGGAAATGCCAATTCTGAGGTTTTCGCATATACGGCTGCAAAGATAAAGTCCGAGACCGCTTGCCTTTTTATCAAGTCTGCCGTTATATCCGGTGTAACCCTTTTCAAAAATCCTTGGCAGATCTGAGGGCGTAATACCAATTCCGGTGTCCTCGATGCAAAGCTTGTCGCCATCCGTATAAATTTTTATACAGCCCTCACGGGTGTATTTCAGAGCGTTTGAGAGTAACTGCTCGATTACAAAGGAAAACCATTTTTCATCTGTTACAATAGTTTTATTCAGCGGAGTGTATTCAAGTCTGAGCTTTCTTTCAATAAATTCGGCAGAGAACCGCTTGACCGAGGATCGGATAATATCGTCGATGTTGTGTTCTTTGAAAACATAATCGGTAGATTCAGAATCAAGCCGCAGGAAGGCGAGCACCATTTCAACATACTGTTCAATACGGAAAAGCTCCGAGGACAGACGCAGGGAAAGGGGAGAGTCCTCGTTTTGCAGACTTATCTGCATTGAAGCGATCGGCGTTTTGATCTGGTGCGCCCACACGGTGTAGTAGTCAATCATATCCCTGTATTTAAGACCTTTTTTATATTCAAGCTCCGAAATTTCAGTTGTAAGTTTTTTAATCAGATTCCTGTAATCCGTTTCTTCAATACTGTTGCCCTGTGGCATAGAGTCGAGCATTGAAGACGTGAGCTTATCTATCTCGCTGAGCTTTTTATGCTTTTTCAGCACACTGAGGTAATCGAAAATCAGAAAAGCTATACCTACAACAGCGCACAGAATTGCAGGGTAAAAAACCGCCTTGAGGGTGATTTTATAAAGGAAGAAAACAATTCCGAAAATAACCGTGAAAATTATAAAGAGCAGGATGCCTTTCAGATTTTGTTTTAAATATTTTTTAAACAGCTTCATTCCTTGCTCCTCACTCCACGATATAACCCATTCCGAATTTTGTTGTGATAAAATCCTCAAGACCTGCCGATTCAAGCTTCTTTCTGAGTCGGTTTATGTTGACCGTCAGGGTGTTCTCGTCCACAAAAACATCGGTTTTCCAAAGCTTTTCCATCAGCTTTTCACGGCTGACGATCTTGCCCTTGTTCTGCATAAGGCATTGCAGGATTTTAAACTCGTTTTTTGAAAGAGAAATGTTGTTTGAGCCGTAGGTCAGCGTGCCGTCATCGGTGTTGAGGATAGCGTTCCTGTGCTCGATAACAGCGACGGAGGAGCTGAAATCGTAGGTTCGGCGTAACAAAGCCTGAATTTTTGCCGTCAGAACATTTTCATCAAAGGGCTTTGCAATGAAATCGTCTGCGCCCATATTCATCGCCATAACGATGTTCATATTATCAGAGGCTGAGGAAATAAAAATTATCGGAACCTTGGATATCTTACGAATCTCACTGCACCAGTGGTAGCCGTTGAAAAAGGGCAGCATTATGTCCAGCAAAACAATGTGCGGCTGAAAATCCGAAAACTCGGAAAGCACATTGCGAAAGTTATCAACCGTACGCACCTCAAGTCCCCATGCCTCGGTCTGTTTCTTTATTCCGTTTGCAATTCCCTGATCGTCCTCAACGATTAGCAACTTATACATAATCACACCTCCGAGAAAACATCTAAATCATTATATCACTTCTGCAAAAAAATGACAAGGATTTATGAATGTTGCGGTTATGCTTCACCGGTTTTACACAGGATATCCGATTAGCCGAGCCGGGACGGAGGGGATAAGCATAAAATTCTTATAAAAACGTTATTTTATTAACACATGAAAAAACAGCTCCTTGCCTATGCGGTAAAGAGCTGTTTTGATTGCATTATTTTATTTAATCATCGACTCGCCGGTCATTTCCTTAGGCTGAGGAAGTCCCATGATCTGAAGCATTGTGGGAGCAAGGTCGCAAAGCTTGCCCGTCTCCCTGAGCTCGCAGTCATAGCCGACAACGCAAAGGGGAACAGGGTTCGTTGAATGGGGTGTGAACGGGTTGCCGTCCTCGCCGATCATCTTGTCGGCGTTGCCGTGATCGGCGGTGATGAGAACTGCTCCGCCCATGCTCAGAGCCGCATCGCAAACTCTGCCCACGCACTCGTCAACAGCCTCGACAGCCTTAACCGCTGCGTCAAAAACTCCTGTGTGACCGACCATATCGCAGTTAGCGAAGTTGAGAATAACAACATCGTACTTGTCGGATTTGATCTGCTCGCAGACTGCGTCGCAAACCTCGTATGCGCTCATCTCCGGCTTGAGGTCAAAGGTTGCAACATCGGGGGAGTTGATAAGGATTCTGTCCTCGCCCTCAAATGTCTTTTCCTCGCCGCCGTTAAAGAAGAATGTAACGTGAGCATATTTCTGAGTTTCGGCGATTCTGAGCTGAGTTTTGCCCTGAGAAGCAAGGTATTCGCCCATCGTCATTTTAAGCTCCTCGGGAGGGAACGCAACCGTTACGTTCGGCATGGTCTCATCATACTGAGTCATACATACATATGTCAGAGGGAAGAAGCCTTTCTTTCTTTCGAAGCCGTCAAACTGCTCGTCAACGAAGGTTCTTGTGATCTGTCTTGCACGGTCGGGACGGAAATTGAAGAATACAACGCTGTCGTTCTCCTTGATAAGACCGTCCTTGTTGATGACGGTCGGAACGATGAACTCGTCCGTTACGCCGTTAGCATAGGATTCCTCCATGCTCTTAACGGCGCAGTCAGCCTGGATACCCTCACCGTAGACCATTGCGGCATATGCTTTCTCGACTCTGTCCCAAGCAAAGTCACGATCCATAGCATAGTAGCGTCCCATAACCGTTGCGATATCGCCGACGCCAAGCTCCTTTGTCTTGTCATAAACGTCCTTGATAAAGCCGACGCCCGAAGTTACAGAAACGTCACGTCCGTCCATAATGCAGTGAACGTAAACCTTGTCAAGTCCCTGTCTCTTTGCCATTTCAAGAAGTCCGAAAAGATGCTCAATATGGCTGTGAACGCCGCCGTCGGAGAGAAGTCCGACAAGGTGGAGAGCCGTACCGTTCTTCTTGCAGTTTTCGCAGGCGTCAAGGAGAGGCTTATTCTCGAAGAAATCGCCGTCCTGAATGGACTTGGAGATCTTGACAAGCATCTGATAAACAACACGTCCTGCGCCGATGTTTGTATGACCTACTTCGCTGTTACCCATCTGACCATCGGGGAGACCGACGTCAAGTCCGGAAGCGCCGATCGTAGTAAACGGGTTTTCCTTAAAAAGCTTTGTAAGATTGGGTGTATTTGCGGCCTCGATTGCGTTTCCGTTTGCGCCGGGATTGATGCCGAAGCCGTCCATAATGCATAATACAACAGGTCTTTTCATAATATTTCACCACTTTCAAAATCAGAGGACTGCCACATTCAGAGCAGACAAGGAGCAAATTAAGTAAGGTAAATCTGCTCCTTTTGGTTTTTTACACTTACGGTGTAAGAAAACGTTCTGCATCAAAATGCGCCAGCCCTGTTTTTTAATCAGATAAATTATTTGCTTGCAGCCTTAACGATAGCCGCAAAGTCGGGAGCCTTGAGGGATGCGCCGCCGATAAGTCCGCCGTCAACATCTTCCTTATCAAGAAGCTCGTCCGCATTCTTGGCATTCATTGATCCGCCGTACTGAACAACAAACTTGTCAGCCGCTTCCTTGTCGTAAAGCTCGGCGATAAGCTCACGGATTGCCTTGCAGACCTCCTCGGCCTGATCGGCAGTAGCCGTTTTGCCTGTTCCGATAGCCCATACAGGCTCGTAAGCGATGATAACTCTGTCAAGCTCTTCCTTGGAAACACCGGCAAGAGCGATCTTAACCTGAGAGGAAACAACCTCCATAGTGATGTTCTGCTCACGCTGTTCAAGATATTCACCGACGCAGAGGATAACAGTCATACCGTTGTCAAGAGCGGCTCTTGTACGGTCGTGAACGGTAACGTCTGTGTCGCCGAAGTATGTTCTTCTCTCGCTGTGGCCTGTGATAACGATATCAACGCCGCAAGCCTTGAGCATCTCTGCGGAAACCTCACCGGTGAATGCGCCGCTTGCCGCCCAATGGCAGTTCTCGGCACCGATTTTGATGTTTGAGCCTTTAGCAGCCTCAAGAGCGGCAAAAAGGTCAACATAGGGAACGCAGCAAACAACATCACAGTCTGCGTCTGCAACGAGTGGCTTTATCTCGTTGATGAGAGCTGTTGTCTCTGCGGGAGTTTTATTCATTTTCCAGTTACCTGCGATAACTGCTTTACGAAGTGATTTGTTCATTTTAACTGCCTCCGATTATTTATCGTTAAGAGCTTCAATTCCGGGAAGCTTCTTGCCCTCAAGGAATTCGAGAGAAGCACCGCCGCCTGTTGAGATATGTGACATCTTATCCGCGAAGCCGAGCTTCTGAACAGCCGCAGCCGAATCGCCGCCGCCGATGATTGAGATTGCGCCTGACTCTGCAACTGCTGTTGCAACTGCGATTGTACCTGCGGCGAAGTTATCCCACTCGGAAACGCCCATAGGTCCGTTCCAGATTACTGTTCCGCTGCCCTTGATAGCGTCTGCGAAAAGCTCCTGGGTTTTCGGTCCGATGTCAAGTCCCATCCAACCGTCGGGAATGCTGTCGCTGTCGATAATCTGAGCCTCTGTATCGGGCTTGTACTCTTTACCTACTTTATTGTCAACCGGGATAAGGAACTTAACGCCCTTTTCCTTAGCTGTGTTCATCATATTCTTAGCGTCTTCAATTCTGTCTTCCTCAAGAAGAGAATTGCCGATGCTGTAGCCGAGAGCCTTCATAAAGGTATATGCCATACCGCCGCCGACGATGATGGTGTCGCACTTGTCAAGGAGATTTGTGATAACACCGATCTTGTCGGAAACCTTAGCTCCGCCGAGGATAGCAACAAGGGGACGCTTCGGGTTTGCGAGTGCGCCGCCGATGAACTCGATCTCTTTCTGAATGAGGTAACCGCAGGCTGCCGGAAGATAGTCGGCAACACCTGTTGTTGAGCTGTGAGCTCTGTGAGCGGAACCGAATGCGTCATTTACATAGAGGTCTGCAAGAGAAGCAAGCTTCTTTGAGAACTCGGGATCATTCTTTGTTTCTTCCTTATGGAAACGAACGTTTTCAAGAAGCATTACATCGCCGTCGTTAAGAGAAGCGGCAATCGACTGTGCGCTTTCGCCGACAACATCCTTTGCCATTTTAACTTCCTTACCGAGAAGCTCGGAAAGACGAACGGCAACAGGAGCAAGTGAAAATTCGGGATTGAACTCGCCCTTAGGTCTGCCGAGGTGAGAGCAAAGGATAACCTTTGCATTGTGGTCGATAAGATACTTAATAGTGGGGAGAGAAGCAACAATACGCTTGTCGCTTGTGATAACTCCGTCCTTGAGAGGAACGTTAAAGTCGCAGCGTACAAGAACCTTCTTGCCGTTTACGTCAAGATCCTCAACGGTCTTTTTGTTAAGAGCTTCCATTATTGATCTTCCTTTCAGAATTGTTTTTATATTTTCTATCCGTCCTATTCTATAACAAATTGAGAAATTTTTCAAGACTAAATAGCCAAAAAATTAACAATATATCAGTATAAACATAAAATTAGCAAATTTTTGGATTTTATTCACCATTTTGTTCAAAGAAAATATAATCAATTTCAAGTTTATCTTAAAATAACAAAAACAATGTTGACAAAGAATTAACATAAAGGTATAATATTTCAGTAAATAATTTGTTCTATCGGAGGTTTTATTATGGGTAGAGTGTATAATTTTTCAGCAGGTCCGTCTATGCTCCCGGAGTCGGTTTTGAACAAGGCCGCCGCAGAGATGCTTGACTACGGCGGAACAGGCACTTCGGTTATGGAGATGTCCCACCGCTCAAAGGCTTTTCAGGGCATCATCGACTCGGCGGAGGCTCTTGTAAGAGAGATCTACAAGGTTCCCGACAATTACAAGGTGCTTTTCCTTCAGGGCGGTGCTTCAACTCAGTTTGCGGCTATTCCGCTCAACTTTATGAACGGAACAGGCAAGGCTGATTACATCATAACAGGTCGTTGGGCAAATCAGGCCTTCAAGGAGGCTAAGAAATACGGCGATGTTGTTGCCGCGGCTTCATCTGAGGATAAGACTTATACATATATCCCCAAGACAACCCGTGAGAGCTTCCGTTCCGACGTTGACTATGTATACTATTGTATGAACAACACGATTTACGGAACAACCTTCAAGTATATTCCCGACACCGGCGATACTCCGCTTATTGCAGACGTTTCGTCCTGCTTCTTCTCGGAGCCGCTCGACATTTCAAAGTTTGCTATGGTTTACGGCGGCGCACAGAAGAATGTTGCTCCCGCAGGTCTTGTTATCGCTATTATCCGTGAGGATATGCTCGGCAATGCCCGTGACTACACACCGACAATGCTTGACTATAAGATCCATGCCGATAACGGCTCAATGTATAACACTCCGCCGTGCTACACGATTTATATGTGCAAGCTCGTTCTTGAGTGGATCAAGAGCATCGGCGGTCTTGACGCAATGAAGGCAAGAAACGAGGCAAAGGCAAAGATCCTCTACGATTATCTTGATTCAAGCAAGCTCTTCAAGGGCACGGTTGTAAAGGAGGATCGTTCTCTTATGAACGTTCCGTTCGTTATCGGTGACAAGGATATGGAAGCAAAGTTCATTGCCGAGGCGGCAGAGGCAGGCTTTATCAACCTCAAGGGACACAAGACTGTCGGCGGCATGAGAGCTTCTATTTATAATGCAATGCCGATCGAGGGCGTTGAAAAGCTCGTTGAGTTTATGAAGAAGTTTGAGGAAGCTAATTCATAAATAAAAACACACAGGCTGTTATCTTAAAGTCAGATGGCACAAAGCAGGCTTCCCCCTTGAGGGGAAGCTGTCGCATAAGCGACTGATGAGGTGGAAAAGCCAAGTTTTGATTTCATTAAATTGCTGTGATTAAAACTTGCCACCTCATCCGAGCGGCGCAATCCGCCGCCCACCTTCCCCTCAAGGCAATGTCATTAACTTAAGAAAAAGTGAAAAACATTAGTTCAAATTACTGTTT
>JAEDFL010000001.1 GCA_016292785.1 Clostridiaceae bacterium
GCTCCTTGGCTATCTCATAACGGAACACCGTGAGCATAATGTCGTTTCTGATTATTGTTTCAAACTGATTCGGAAATACAAAATCGAGAATAAGTATCGGCTTTGTAATGCCTGCACGGCGCAGAGCAAGAGCCTCTCCGACAGTTGCAACGGCAAAGCCGTAGGTGCCGATTTCGCTCAGAGCCTTAGAAACCTCTATCGCACCGTGACCGTAAGCGTCTGCCTTTACGACCGCCATAACCTTGGTGTCCTTACCGACTTTTTTAATAACTTCCTTTGTGTTATTGCATATTTTATCAAGGTCGATCTTGAGATAAACCCTGTTCAGATAATCAAGATTACTGCTCAAAATGCGCACCTCTTAGTCTATTACCTTAATTGTTTCGATAACAGGCTGCTGATCCGCAGGTATGCAGTCGCTCTCCGGAACGGATTCGCAGATTTTGTCGATAATTTCCATACCCTCGGTGATCTTGCCGAAAGCGGCATACTGTCCGTCAAGGTCGGCGGAGCAGGAATTACGCAGACAGATAAAGAACTGAGAAGAAGCGGAGTTGTAATCAAACTGGTTGCGAGCCATAGAGATAACGCCTCTCTTGTGCTTGATCGTGTTCTTTATTCCGTTTGCGGAAAATTCGCCCTCAACGCTGCTCTCACAGCCGCCTAAGCCCGTACCCTCGGGATCGCCGCCCTGAAGGACAAAATCCTTTACATAGCGGTGGAAGGTCAGACCGTCATAGAAGCCCTTGTTGCAAAGGTCTATGAAGTTTTCAACTGTAAGGGGAGCTTCGTCGCCGTCAAGCTCAATCTTAACGGTTCCGTAGTCCCTGATAATCATTTCAACATGATGTGTGCCTTTGAGTCCGCCTTTAGTTCCGCAGGAGGAGAAGCAAAGAAGTATAAGCGTTAATGACAGTATAACGGAAATTGTTCTTTTCATTATTTATAACCTCGCTTTTGATTCATTTTAGCTCAACTATTATAACACATATATATCGGGTAGACAAGTATAAAATTTATGATATAATATTAAATAATATATCATATTATTAGGTGTGAGCTATGTTTATCTGCAATCAATGTCCGAGAAAATGCAATATAGACAGGGATTCAACTTTCGGCGTGTGCGGAGTCGGCTCCGCTTACAGAGTTGCCAGAGCGGCTCTGCATTACTGGGAGGAGCCTTGCATAAGCGGCGAAAAGGGGAGCGGTACTGTCTTTTTTTCAGGCTGCGGACTAAAATGCGTATACTGTCAGAATTTCAAGGTCAGTGCAGAATGTTTCGGTAAGGAAATAACGGAGGACAGACTCATTGAAATTTTCAAAGAGCTCGAGGACAGGGGAGCAAACAATATAAATCTTGTAAGTCCGAGCCATTATTCCGTTCAGCTTGCCGAAACTCTCTCGAAATACAAGCCGTCAGTACCAGTTGTTTACAACACGGGCGGCTATGACAGCGTTGAATCATTGAGGTTAATGGACGGATTGGTGGATATTTATCTGACCGATATCAAGTATGTATCTCCATCGGTTTCGCAGAAGTACAGTAAAGCCGCCGATTATTTCGAGGTTTGTTCGGCTGCGGTTAAAGAGATGCGCCGTCAGCAGGAAAAAGATGTTTTTGAAAACGGATTGATTAAAAAAGGTATGATAATCCGTCACCTCGTCCTGCCGGGCAACGTGAGTCAGGGTATGAAAATGCTTGACTGGGTGAAGAAAAACCTTTCGACAGATACATATATCAGCCTTATGGGGCAGTATATGCCATGTGCAAAGGCGGACGAATATCCTGTAATAAACAGAAAAATCAGTCAAAGAGAATATGATATCGTTTTATCTCATGCCGAAAAGCTTGGATTTGAAAATGTTTATATTCAGGAGCTTGCTTCTTCTTCTGAGGAATTTGTTCCCGACTTCGATCTCAGCGGAGTTTGATTTGACAAATACAAATGTAAGGGTTATAATAATAAAAAACGAACGGAGGAAATATCATGAATAGAGTTAAACGTATGATTGCTTATGTTACCGCTGCGATAATTGCAGTTACCTGCTCGGGTGTAGTTTCCCTTGTCAGCGCTTCTGCCGCTGCAAAAATCACAGGTGTAAAAATTGTTTCTTATCCTAAAAAGACAGAGTTTGTTCAGGGTGCAGACTGGGATTACGGTTACTATGATATGCCCGAGGGCGGCGGACTCGGCACATTTGTCAGCGACAGCAGAATGATTTCCTTTAAGCATTACGGCGGATATTATACACGCTATGCCGACAGGGGAATGATCGATATGAACGGTCTTGTCGTTAAGGTAACATATTCCGACGGAACGTCCGAAAATATTGCCTACAAGGAAACCGTTTCCGGTACGTCTGTTACTCAGAATATCTATGCCTCGGCCAGTACGGATTACAAGCTCGGCGAAAATACTATTGAGGTTTATTTTAAATCCAACACCGCCGCATATGATTCATACAAGATCAACCTCGTAAAGACTGCATCGCCGAAGGGTGATGTAAACTTTGACGGCAAGGTTAATTCAACCGACGCTCTTTTGGTTCTTCAGCACGTTGTCGGCTCAAAGATTATCGGCTATCAGTATCTTCATCTTGCAGATATGAGCGGCGACGGACAGATCAACAGCTTTGACGCTTTGCAAATTCTTCGCAAATCTGTTGCACTTACTTAATCTCAGAATAATAACCGACTGCAAGCAATCCGAAAAGGATCGGCTTGCGGTCGTTTTTTTCTGTTTTTTCTTCCTAAAGCCGGTATAAGACTTGCAAGCGCTGCAAATATTTACAATCTGTAAACAATCTTTCAAATTGATAATAATTTATCAATCTTTTATTGACATTGAAAGATCCCGGAGTTAAAATATAATTGTAATATCTGCAAATGAACAGCGGATATAATTTATAAGGAGGTATTTCTATGGAAAAAATCAAAGTTGTTCAGTATGGCTGCGGTAAGATGTCGAAGTACACACTTCGCTATCTCTATGAGCACGGCGCTCAGATCGTAGGTGCGATCGACGTAAACCCTGCCGTCGTAGGAATGGATGTTGGCGATTTTGCGGAGCTTGGTGTAAAAACAGGTGTTCTTATCTCCAATGACGCCGACAAGGTGCTTGACGAGTGCGATGCCGATGTTGCTATCGTAACCTTGTTCAGCTTTATTAACGATATTTTCGATCACGTTGAAAAGTGCGTAGCACGCGGTATCAACGTAATCACAACCTGTGAAGAGGCTATTTATCCGTGGACTACTTCTGCGGCTCAGATCAACAGAATTGACGCTCTCGCAAAGGCTACCGGCTGTACGGTTACAGGCTCCGGTATGCAGGATATTTTCTGGATCAATATGGTTGCCATGGCGGCAAGCGGCTGTAATAAGCTTACAAAGATCAAGGGTGCATACAGCTATAATGTCGATGAGTACGGTCTTGCACTCGCTCAGGCACACGGCTGCAACCTCACAAAAGAGGAGTTTGAAGCAAAGATTGCTCACCCGACCGAGTTTGAACCGTCATACGCATGGAATTCATGCGAGGCACTTTGCAACAAGCTCGGACTTACAATAAAATCCATTGAGCAGAGGCACGTTCCGTATATCATTGACCACGATATTTACAGTGAGACTCTCGGTGAAACGATCAAGGCAGGAAACTGCATCGGTATGTCCGCTGTCGTTACGGTTGAGACTATGCAGGGCATCACCGTTGAGGAGGAAACAATCGGTAAGGTTTACGGACCTGACGACGGTGATATGTGCGACTGGTGGCTGACCGGCGAGCCTGACACCGAGTTCCATGTTGTCAAGCCTGCAACAGTTGAGCACACCTGCGCTACAATAGTAAACCGTATTCCGACCTTGCTTACGGCACCTGCCGGATATGTTACCTGCGATCAGCTTGAGCCTCACTCATATCTGACATATCCTATGGAGTATCATATTTAAAAATTTTAATTTTTTGACCGGATGATTGAAAAAGATCGTCCGGTCTTTTTGTATTTATACGGAATTACCGTAAATAATATTATCGGACTTTTATGTCAATAAATTTACGGGAGTTTTACAGATGGATATTTCCAAAAAACAATATGATGAAATGGTAAAAAAAGCTTCACCAAATTCGCCTATCCTTTTAGACTGCGTTAAAGCTTTTCTGATTGGCGGTGCTATATGCTGTTTCGGACAGCTTCTTTTCTATATTTTCAATAAATCGGGGATGAGCATGGACGAGAGCAGAACGCTTGTGTCTGTAGCTCTCGTTGTTATAACGGCTATCCTGACCGGAATAGGAGTTTTTGATAAAATCGCAAAGCATGCAGGTGCAGGTACAATCGTTCCGATAACGGGATTTGCAAATTCCGTTGTTTCACCGGCTCTTGAATTTAAAAGTGAGGGCTTCATTATGGGTACGGGAGCAAATATTTTCAAGATTGCAGGACCTGTAATTCTTTACGGAACGACTGCGGCTTCGGTATACGGCCTGATTTATTTTATTGTTGAAAAGGTGATGGGCAAATGAGCGGCAGAATAATTGATTTCAAGACTAAACCGAGCGTAATATGCTGGTCGTCGGTTGTCGGAAAGAAAGAGGGGGAGGGACCTCTCGGAAAGGTTTTCGATATGATTATTGAGGACGACAGATGCGGACTTGACACATGGGAAAAGGCGGAAAGTCATTTGCAGAAGGTTGCTCTCGGACTTATTCTTGACAAATCGGGCAGAAAAGCCGAGGATATCGACGGAATTTTTGCAGGTGATCTTATAAATCAATGCACCGGTTCTGCCTTCGGAATACGTGATCTCGGAATCCCTTATATCGGAATATACGGTGCTTGTTCAACTTCCGTTTTAACATTGATAAGTGCCGCCGAATTTGTTGATTCGGGCAAAATGAAGCTTGCAATTTCGTCAACCTCATCACATTTCTGTTCAGCCGAAAAGCAGTTCCGTTTTCCTCTTGAATACGGTGGTCAAAGACCGCCCTCGGCTCAATGGACGGTAACGGGCGCAGGTGCCGCTCTGATTTCATCAAAGGATGAAAAAGCCTGCCCGAAAATCGAAAAAGCCATATTCGGAAAAATGATCGATCTCGGTGTTACAGACGCTAACAATATGGGTGCGGCAATGGCTCCTGCCGCCGCCGATACAATTGCGTCTTTTTTGAAAGAAACGCAGACTACTCCCGAACACTACGACCTTATCCTGACGGGCGATCTCGGAAAGATAGGCTCACAGCTTCTTTATCAGCTTCTTGAAAAAGAATATTCGATTGATATAAAAGAAAAGCATAACGATACAGGTCTTATGATGTACTATGTGGACAAGCAGGACGTTCATTCGGGCGGAAGCGGATGCGGATGCTGCGGAAGTATAATGTGCTCTAAGATAATGAACGAATTGAGTGAGGGCAAGCTCCATAAGGTGTTGGTAGTGGCGACCGGTGCGCTCCTTTCAGCCGTTTCACCGTTTCAGGGTGAGAGTATTCCCGGAATTGCTCACGGAATTTTATTGACGGACGGGAGGTAAGAGAATGGATAACGCAAAATGTGCAAAAATGTTTATGAAGATGGCAAGGTATGACTGTATGCTTTTATCGGCTCTCAAGGCGGCAAAATGTGTTTTGACGGCGGCGGTAGTTATCAACGCGGTTCTTTCCGGAGCGTATATTGTTTCTTCTCTGAAAAAATAATGAAACAAGGAACTGTTCTCGGCGACAGCTCCTTGTTTACATATTGAAAAATTATTTATATTTGACGGTTTCCTTGCCTTTTGTGACGATGGATGACAGCTCGATATTTCTCAATCCGTTTTCTCTGTCCACCGTAAATACAGGACATTCGGGATTCAGATTGACGATATTCGTAAAAGACGAGTCGCTGATATATCCTGCAACAACGATGCAGAAAACGCTTTTGCTGATGATGTTTGATACCGCAATGCCGTAGAGGTCGTCAGGAAGATTTCTGCCGTAACTACCGTCAGGCTCACCCAAAAGAACAGCCGCACGGTTACGAAAGCCCTCGGGCGAATTGTCAATAATTCCGTCAACAATAATGTTATAGATTTTAGCTTCTGCCGGCAACATTCTCAGAATATTACATTCACCGCTTTTACAGCGGGCGATAACATTTCTGATTATAATATCGTGAATATCCTTTTCACGCTTTGTCCAGTTATTGTGCATGACGTGAGTTGTTTGCAAGCTTCCGCCCGGAAGATAATTCTTGCCGGCTATTGCTGTCAGGGCAATTACATCGTCTCCGGTTCCGCCCGTTATATTCTGAATAATTATATTGTGACAACCGTTTCTTATGTCGATTCCGTCCTGGTTTTCCGAGTTCTGAACCATACCGTCGATAAATCTTGACATATCCGCATCAAAGTCTATGTTTTCGATAAGTCCGTTTGAGCAGGCCTCAAAGGAGATTGACCAGCCGTGAGGATTCCTGATATGAAGATTCCGTACGGAACAGTTTTCCGCATTTGCAAAAAGTATGCCTATGCCTCTCCAGTCGCCGTATTGCGATTCATTAGGGTTACCTGCGTCGGTACCGTAGGAATGTGAATGTTTGTCAAGAAAATAATAGCTGTATCTGTCCGGAGCTTTCTCCGACAGTCTGAGAGCATCGGCTTTGTTTTTAGGACACGGACAGACAAGCTTTTTACTCCCGTCGCCTGTGGCTCTCGGGTGATCCGCACCCTCAAGAACACAAAAGCCTTCGCCGATAATGTGAACGTTGCTGATCTTTTCGGGATATTCAATACCCATACCGCAATTAGCTGTACGGAAAAAGTTGTCTCTGCATTTGTCCGAAAGCTTGATTTTACAGTTTTTCAGAATGACAGTTGTATTTTCGGGAATGAGAATAGCTCTGTCTATAAGCCAGTAATCTCTTTCGGGTTCGGATTTACATTTTCTCGGCGGTATAATCACCGTGCCGCCGCAACAGTCCTTTATTGCCGCTTCAATTTTTTCAATATCGGATTTTTCCTGATAATCGTTCACAGTTTTCATAGTCTGCCTCTTTGAAAAAGTTTATACCGAAAGTGTAGCATAACAGAAAAATACTGTCAACAAAAACAATGTCTTTTCCGTGTTTTACTCTTAAATAAAAAATAACTCTTGTAAAATACATTCCCGTATGTTAAAATAAATAAAAACAAGGGGGACTGTATTATGAAAGATCTTAAACTCAATGCATATAAGATTGAAGAAATTCAGTTTGTTAATAAAGTCAAGGGCAACACAAAGATCGAGCTGAAAAACAGCTATGCCTATAATGTCAGATATACCAACAACAATATCTGTGAGGGCAAGTTTACGGTAAACATTGCCGACAAGGAAAATCCGGAAGCTTTTTCGGTCAAGCTTGTGCTTGCAGGTATTTTCTCATATCCCGACGGTCTTGAGAGGGAGCGTATTCATATCCAGACCTACAAGGAGCTTTTCCCGTACGCCCGTGCCTTTATCACCACGATAACAGCAAATGCAGGCATACAGCCTATCATGATTCCCGATATGGATATCGAGAACCGTGAGATTTACCGCTTCGACAATCCCAATAAGCAGTAATTACAGCATATATTTTTTGGATCGGAATGTTACATCATTTTGATCCTTTTTTCATTTATTTGACATAATTGCTTTTAAATGCTAAAATCAGAATAAATAATTTTGGGCGGTGTTGTTGTGGGCAAAGACAGTATCGGTTACAGGCTGATGAAATACAATGTCAGTAAAACATATAAGAAAACACCTTATGTTGCTCCGTCAGGTGACGATCCGATTGAAATAAGCACAAAGAACGGCGCAAAGCTCAGCGTTGCGTTATGGGCGGATATACAGATATCCAACTATATGTTTAAAAGAGCAAGGAATTTTGACGCCGTTTGCGAGGATATAACAAAAAACGTTGACGGTAAGCTTGACGCAATCCTTGTTGCGGGCGATATGGCGGAAAACGGACTGCTTTGCGAATATCAATATATGACCGACAAGCTCACGGGTGCAAAGACAAAGAATTTCATCAATTCCGTCGGTAATCACGATGTCAGACTGAAAGCCTGCTACAACAATACGGTGAAAAGGTTTTGTTCCTTTACAAACACGCTTAATAAAAGAGCCGGAAGTGAGCTGACGATTGATTCGCTTCATTATTCCTATGAGCTGAACGGTTACAAATTTATTGTCCTCGGAACGGATAAAACAAAGTTTGAGGAGTCCTGTTTCTATGAGGAACAGCTTGCATGGCTTGACAGCGAGCTTGCAGACGCAACAAAGGACGGAAGACCTGCGTTTGTAATCTGTCATCAGCCGTTTTGCTATACTCACGGTCTTCCCGACACTTGGGATATACCCATTGAGTCGGCAGGCTCAATCGGAAAGCAATCGGACAGGGTGAAGGACATACTAGATAAATATAATAATGTATTTTACCTTACAGGTCACCTTCACAACGGAATCGGTAAATACACCCATGAAATAATCGGTAAAATTCATTCCGTGAATCTTCCTGCGCTCACAATGCCGAACAGCAGCGGCGACTGCAACGAAATCGGTATAGGCTTCATTATGGAGGTTTATGACGATCACGTTCTTTTCAGATCTAGAAATTTTGTAAAGGGCAAATATCTGCCGGATTTTGACATTGATATTCCTCTTTGTCCGATGAATGTTGTATAAATTCCAATTAAAAAAGGTCGGAACGGTTATGCTTTTCCGATCTTTTTTCATAATTGTATATTTGAATTTCACAAAATAAAATTGACATAACAGTAAATTCGTGTTAAAATTAACTGTAAATTATAATCAGGATGGTGTATATTTTGAAATTAACTTTGTTTTCCAAAATCGGCTATAAGCTTATGGTTTTGATTGTTGCGATCTCCTATGTCTTTTATCCGTATGTAAGTCCGTCAAGCGACGATCCCATTAAAACAGGGGAGGATACGGGCGCAGAGCTTACCGTTGCCGTGTGGGCTGATCCGCAGATTTCTAACTACATTGTTGAAAGAACGAAGTTCTTTGATGCGGCTTGCGAGGACATTACATACAACGTTGACGGTAAGGTCGATTCCGTTCTTATCGCAGGCGATATTGCCGAGAACGGACTTCAGTGCGAATATCAGTATATTGCGGATAAGCTTGTCAGCGCAAGGACGAACAGCTTCGTCAATGCGGTCGGCAATCACGATGTCAGACTCAAGCTTTCCTATAAGAATACGGTTAAAAATTTCTGTGATTTTACAAATACTCTCAATTCCAATGTCGGAAGTGAATTTACTGTCGATTCTCTCAAATATTCCTATGAGATCAACGGCTATAAGTTTATCGTTCTCGGAACGGACAGAACGGAATTTGAAGAATCCTATTTCACCGAGGAACAGCTCTCGTGGCTTGACAGCGAGCTTGCAGACGCTACAAAGGAGGGCAAACCTGCTTTTGTAATCTGTCATCAGCCGCTTAAATATACCCACGGTCTTCCCGATACATGGAACAGTCCGATCGACTCGGCAGGCTCTATCGGAAAGCAGTCCGATGAAGTCAAGGATATTTTAAATTCCTATAACAACGTTTTCTTCATCACAGGACATCTTCATACAGGTATAGGTCAATATACCTATGAAAAGATTGGAAACTTCCATTCTATCAATCTTCCGTCGCTTACCATTGACAATAAGGACGGTGAATGCAACGAGAACGGAATCGGATTTATTATGGAGGCATATTCCGATCACGTTCTTTTCAGAGCAAGAAACTTTGCAAAGGGTACATACCTGCCCGACTATGACATAGATATCAAGCTTTCCTCGATAGATGCAACGATCAATGATTGGGAAGATGGCGAAGTTTTCTGTGGTGATGTAACCGATTAACATATTTAACAGGAGGTTTTCTTATGGAAATCGTCAGAAAAGAGTATTCCTATCCCTCGGTTACCGGCGAGGGCGACATCTTCGCAAGAAGCTGGGCGCCTGCCGACGGTAAAATCAAAGCGGTTGTTCAGGGCGTTCACGGTATGGCTGAATACGGCGAAAGATATCGGGAATTTGCCGAGGCTCTCTGTAACGCAGGCTATGCTTTCATTATGAATGATCATATCGGACACGGCAAGTCGGTTTCTCCCGACGGAATGAAAGGTTATTTCGGCGGTGAAAAAAATTCTTTCGGCAAAGGCTTTGTTGATGACGCTCACCAGCTTACCCTCATTGCCAAGGACGAATTTAAGAAGCCTGTTATCATCTTCGGTCACAGCATGGGATCGTTCGTTACAAGGAGCTATATTACAAAGTATGCCGATGATATTGCTGCTGCCGTGATATGCGGAACAAGCGGCAAAAATCCCGGAGCGGGGGCAGGAATTGTGCTTGCTTCGATGATTTCCAAGGTCAAGGGCGAAAAGCATCCGAGTAAGCTTATCGACAAGATTGCTTTCGGCACATATAACAAACGCTGTGAGGGCAGAACAGCTTTCGACTGGCTTTCAAGGAACATTGAAAACGTTGACTGGTACATAAATAACGACGACTGCGGTTTTCTTTTCACCGCGTCGGGTTATAAGAATATGTTTGAGCTTCTTGACTCCGTTTCAAGCGACGGCTGGTACAGAAAAGTACCAAAGGATCTTGACATCTTCCTTATAGCCGGCGAGGAGGATCCTGTCGGAGATTATTCAAAGGGCGTTAAAGAAGTTTTTGAAAAGCTCAAGGAAAGCGGTCATTCCAAAACCCTTTGCAAGCTTTATAAGGACGACAGACACGAAATTCTAAATGAGCTTGACAGAGAGCTTGTATACGATGATGTTATTGCATTCTGCAATTCAGTTATTAAGTAAGGGGTTTTTTAATGCTTACGTTTTATAATATTGCAAAAAGTATTATCTACAAGGTCTTTGCGGTTGTTTTTGCCGCTTTGCTGACCTTGACTAACGGAGTTAACGGTCTTCTTAACGGTGATATCTATCCGTACGACTCAAATTCCAAGGTTGTCGGCCTTGAGTCGCTTGAAAGGGCGCAGGGAGTTACGACGGACGGAGAATACTGGTATTTCAGCGGCAAGACCTCGCTTGTAAAGATCGGTTTTGACAATCAGACGGTCTATGCCTACAACTATAAGGCTCTTGACGGTGAGCTTTCAGAGAATTACAACTCCAAGCACATCGGCGGAATAAGCTATTATAACGGCTATATTTACGCCTCCCTTGAGGACAGCAAGCAGTGGCAGCATCCCGTTATTGCTCTCTATGACGCTGAAACTCTTGAGTACACGGGAATTTGTCATGAGGTTTCTTCCGAAATTCTCACCCGTGGAATCCCATGGGTTGCGGTCGATGCCGAAAACGGATTTATTTATGCTTCACACAGCAAGACTGTCGAAGAAATTCACTGCTTCGATCTTGATACTTTTGAATATGTCAAATCCTTTGCGGTTTCCGATCCGATGGACGCTATCCAGGGCGGCGAGGTCTATAAGGGTAAGCTCTATGTCGGTACAAATGACAGTACGAGAGCCGTATATACCATTGATGTTAAAAGCGGAAAGGTTGAAAAGCTGTTTGACAGAATTATGTATCAGCCCAAGCTGATTGACAATTTCGGCGGCGAGGGCGAAGATCTTACCGTTTATCCTATGGAGGACGGAACGCTAATTCATGCTCTTGATATCGGCGCTCTGTTCATTGACTCAAATCTCAGACACTACAAATGGGACGTATAATTTAATCATTGTAAAAGACAGGGGGTCTTGCAGGTGCGAGGTCCCCTGAAATAAAATGTTTACGGAGGAATTTATTATGAATTCGGCTAAAAGACTTGTTTCTGTTTTGCTTATTTTTACCTTAATTTCAGGATGCTTAGGTTTGAATATCTCTGCATCTGACGGACTTCTCCTGCCTGATTATACAATGACGGAAGCTCAATGGGACGAATATTGGAGCACGGTTGAGGGCGACAACACGCAGATCGCCCTAACTCCCGGAAGAGATGAAACAGAGCTTAATCTCAACTGGCATTCCGAGAAAAAGGTAGCCGTTCCAATGGTTAAAGTTGCCGATAATGCGGCTATGGAGAACGCAAAGCTTTTCTACGGCTATTCAACTCTCGCCGACAATAATCAGCAGACCAACAGGGTTACCGTAACGGGACTTGAGGAGAATACAAAATACTATTATTCCTACTCCCTTGGAAAGGATAACTGGAGCGAGCCTGAGTTTTATATCGCCCGTTCGGCTGACAGCTTTAAGGCTCTGCTTGTAGGTGATATTCAGTGCTCCGCAGTTGACGATCAGACGGGCTACACCGACGCTTCGAATTGGAACAGACTGCTTAATACTGCGCTCAGAAACAACCCGGATACGAGCTTTATTATCTCCTGCGGTGATCAGACGCAGACGGGAGCAAGTGCCGTTGAATGGGCGGCTACTCTTTCGCCCAAGGCTATGAGAAATCTTCCTATGGCTACAACTATCGGCAATCACGACCATAAGGGTACGACGTATAAGCACTATGTCAACAACCCAAATTCTCAGCTTATTTCAACGAGCAAGACGGGTTCGCCTTACTGGTTCAGATACGGCGACGTGCTTTTCGTTGTATTCAATACAACGAATATAAACGTCTTTGAAAGTCATGCTCTTGCCGAAAAAGCTATTGAGGCAAATAAGGACGCAAAGTGGAGAGTTGCCCTTTTCCATCACGACATTTACGGAACGGGACATCACGCTTGTGATGATGACAACTATCTGCTTCAGGGAGTATTTTCGGCAATCCTTGACAAGTTTGAATTTGACCTTGCCTTTGACGGACATGAGCATTATTACGGACGTTCTTACAATATGTTAAACAATGAAATTGTTGACCTTAATTATACGGCAAATAAGGTTACGGATCCGGACGGAACGCTCTATATTACTACTGCCTCCGCATCGGGCAAAAACCGTGTTTATGATGAGCCGTACAACCATTCGTGGATCAATTTCAGCTATATGAGCGAGGAGCTTGTTTACAGCGAGGTTGAATTTACACCGAATACATTTAATATCAAGACCTATGCGGTTGACGGCAACAGGCTGATCGACGAATATACTATTGAAAAAACCGACTTCACCTATTCGGATATTGACACATCGGAAAACTTGTTTGACACAGATGCACTTGACCGTGTGCTAAGTCATTTTATGGGCGATTACTATGTGATCTATGTCAAGGTTACCGAGGTTATCAAATTCCTTTTAAACACAGTTAAAACCGTTATCGGATAAAGAGGCAGTTATGAATTTTGTATCATCAAGTGTTATCAAAAAGCTCGAAAGACCTGTTCTTACATACAGAGATATCCCGTATAATGCCGCATTGATATTCAATGCAGGAGTTGCGAAGTACAACGGCAGATATGTTATGATGTTTCGCAACGACTACGGCGACTATGAAAAACAGAGACTTGACGGAACAAATATCGGACTTGCGTTCAGTGACGACGGAATAAACTGGGACGTTTCGGATAAACCGTGTTTCAAGCTGGAGGACGAAGAAATTAGCCGTGCCTATGATCCGAGACTAACCGTTATTGACGGAGTTTGCTACGTCTGTTTTGCGATTGATACAAAGCACGGACTCAGAGGCGGTATTGCGTCAACAACGGATTTTGAAAATTTTGATATAAAAACAATGACCTTGCCCGACAACAGAAATATGGTGCTGTTCCCGGAAAAGATCAACGGACTTTACACAAGGCTCGAAAGACCGATGCCCGTTTATTCAAGAGGAGGCATTGACAGGTTTGATATCTGGATGTCTCAGTCGCCCGATATGCGTTTTTGGGGCAATTCAAGGCTTGTTATGGGCGTGGAAAATGTACCCTTTGCTAATGACAAGATAGGACCTGCCGCCCCTCCGATTAAAACGGAAAAAGGCTGGCTGACAACCTTCCATTCGGTTTACCTCGATCCCGAAAGAGGAAAACACGGCTGGGAGGACAGATGGCAGAAGATTTACACAGCCGGAATAGCACTCCTTGACCTTGACGATCCGTCAAAGGTGATTGGAATTTACGATAAACCTCTTATTGCCGCCGAGCTTCCGTTTGAAAAGGACGAGGGCTTCAGAACAGATGTTATATTCCCCGGAGGAATGATACTTGAGGACAGCGGCGAGGTCAAGATATATTACGGTGCGGCTGATACTGTTGAGTGCCTTGCAACCGCAGATGTCAATGATCTAATAGGACTTTGTCTCAATTAAATTTTATATACAAAAATGGCTTATATCGTTTGATACAAGCCATTTTTATTATACTGCGCTGAAAATATTCAGATTTCTTATGTTCGGATCGCTTATCATATCGTTGACCGAATAAGCGTGCTTTTCAAGGTCACCGCAGACCGCTTTAGTCATATTGTTTTCTATCAGGTAACCAATAATAAGCGAAGCGATATCCTCAATTACCATTGACTTTGTTTCTGCGTTCTCTGCGCTGTTTTCACTTGTCATCAGATATTCAAAGGAGTCGGAAAACGTCGAAAAAAGCTCGAGATCCCGCATCGCACGAAAACTCCACTTATAATACGGCATATATTTCCTGTTAATCAGGAAAACCGTCTTAATTGCCGCACGGACAAATTCAAATACCGCAAGCTGAGCCGCTCCCGTTTCACCGTGGGAAAGACATCTGCCGAAGTTATACTGTCCCGACTGCGCCATCACAAGCAGATTTCCGGCAAGCTTTTTAAGGCGAATATCCTCCGGACATTCCTTGATTTTGTTGCGGATCTTTGTAAATTCACCGTAATTATCAAAGAATATCTCACCGTCGGTTGCTTCAAAAAGGAAGCTGTCGGGCAGGGTGAGCCAATCCTGTACGCTCAGCTCTCCGTCGGGATGACCGAGCTTATCTGTATAGAAATCGGAAATTCTGATTACTCCGTTTCTTCTGCCGCCGACAGGGCTTACGAGACCTCTTTTGAGCCCCATAAACTCCTTGGGCAGCTTTGCATATGCTCTTTCAAGCAGAAATTCCGTTCTGCGGTCGAGTACATCTTCACCGGGAATAAAAATGCAGAAGCCGGGTTCAAAATCGTGATCCCGTGACACCTCATCGTCAAAGCCAAAGCACTCTGAGCCGCTTCCGACAAGGCCGACGCACAGATAGGGGAGAGCCTCGGAAAAGTCGGTTTCGAGCATCGGCTTGCCGTATTCCTCAAAATATGCCTTGGAAATTTCAATTCCTTTCATATATATCCCTCGCTCTGTCTCTCAATTCCTTTTCATAGAGAAAACGTCCGTAATAGCCGAAAGTCGGCGCACATTTCTCACAGACAAAAGCATAGTAGCCGTTTCTCGGCAAATAATCTTTGTTGAGAAGTTCATATGCCTTTTCAACATATTTGTCAACTATCGCCTCGCTTTTTTCTGCGCCGAGCCTTGCCTCTTCAAGATTTGCAAGGTTGAGATATGTTATTGCAACCTCAAGCTCACCGCTTTCCTTCTTTGACATTATTTCGATTGCCTTATTATAATAGTTTACTGCTTCATCGTAGCGTTCAAGGTCAACGAGCGTCAGACCGAGGTTGTTATAAAGTCCGCCCAGACGAGGATCGCTGCTGTCGAGAAGCGATTCATAAAGCTCCTTTGCTTTGCCGAAAAGCTCACGCGACTGTTCGGGCATGGAAAAGGCTTTGTAAACCGTTGCGGCGTTGGTGTAGGTAGTGCCTGCGGTAATGTTGTTGTTAAGCTCAAGTTCGTCAACAAGTCTGAGCGAGTTTTTAAGAGCGTCAAGAGCTTCGTTTTTTCGTCCTGTTTTGCGGTAAATTCCCATAAGCTCGTTGCTGATCGTCAGCATACCGTGCTTATCTCTGCCTTCCTCAGCCTCTCCGAGCCAGTAAAGCAGGTGCTTCTCTGCGGCTGAATAATCGTTCCTGCCGAGGTGCTCGTCAAGCTTTTCAAGCACCCTTGAAATAGGGATAGGGTGGACGGGCGGTTGCTTTTGAAACTGATCTGTGCAGAACGGACAGATAGGATCGGTATAGTCTGTAAAGTCAAAATCCTCTTTATCCATAATTTCACTCCCTTGTGGATTAATAATTATGATTATACTACATTTTGTGTAAAAATGGAAGAGAAAGTTTGTGTATTTTTTTGATTATTATTTGTTGTAATGACGGTCGCTGTGTGTTAAAATAATGCGGAACGAAAAAAAGTGCTTCGAGAGGAGGCAAAAATTTGCGTATAGACGGTTTACAAAAAATGACGCTTCTTGATTTCCCGGGAAAAGTTGCCTGCACGGTTTTTACAGGCGGCTGTAACTTCCGATGTCCTTTTTGTCACAACGCCTTGCTTGTAACAAAGCTCCCGGAAAAACCGGATTATTCCGAGGACGAGATATTGAGTTTTCTGGAAAAGCGAACCGGACTTCTTGACGGAGTTGCGATAACGGGCGGCGAGCCTTTGCTCAATCCCGACATAGCCGATTTTATCAGGAAGATCAGAAGCATGGGATATGCCGTTAAGCTCGATACCAACGGAAGCTTTCCCGAAAGGCTGAAAGCCATTGTGGACGGGGGACTTGTTGATTACGTTGCTATGGATATCAAAAACCGCAAGGAAAAATATGCCGAGACAATCGGATTTAAAAATCTTGACCTTTCAAAGATTGAAGAAAGCGTAGAGTTTCTAAAATCCGGCGCAGTGGACTATGAATTCAGGACGACTGTTGTCGAGCAGTTTCACACGGTTGAGGACATTAGAGCGGCGGCAGAATGGATCAGCGGTGCAAAACGCTATTTTTTGCAGAATTTTGTTGATTCGGGGGAGCTTATTTGTGAAGAAGTCAGCGGAGTCGATAAGGAAACAATGCTCAAAATGAAGTCTGCGGCTGCAGATTTTGTGCCTCAGACAGAAATTCGAGGCATTTAACACAATATATTGTAAAAAACTATTGACACAACCACAAGATAATGGTATAATCACAAACGAAATTTGCAATAAAGGAGATTTGGGTATGTATAATGTTGTTAAGCGTGACGGCAAAGTCGTAGGCTTTGACCTTCACAAGATCAGAGATGCGATAACAAAAGCGTTTGACGCCTGTCAGAAGCAGTACAATTCTGACATGGTTGATTTTCTTGCGCTCAAGGTTACCGCAGATTTTGAACACAAGATAAAGGACGATAAGATTTCCGTTGAAAGCATTCAGGACAGCGTTGAATCCGTACTTATCAAGGCGGGTTATGACGATGTTGCCAAGGCTTATATCCTTTACCGTAAGCAGAGAGAAAAAATCAGAAACATCAATGCAACCGTCCTTGATTATAAGGAGATTGTTGACAACTATCTTCATGTCAACGACTGGCGTGTTAAGGAAAATTCCACCGTTACCTATTCCGTCGGCGGACTTATCCTCAGCAACTCAGGCGCAATTACCGCTAACTACTGGCTTTCCGAGATCTACGACGAGGAGATCGCAGAAGCTCACAGAAATGCGGATATTCATCTTCACGACCTCTCAATGCTTACCGGCTACTGCGCAGGCTGGTCGCTCAAACAGCTCATTCAGGAGGGACTCGGCGGCGTAAGAGGTAAGATTACCTCCGCTCCCGCAAAGCACCTTGCAACACTCTGCAATCAGATGGTTAACTTCCTCGGTATAATGCAGAACGAGTGGGCGGGCGCACAGGCTTTCTCTTCATTTGACACTTATCTTGCTCCTTTCGTAAAATATGATAATCTTGACTATGATACCGTAAAGAAGTGCATCGAGTCCTTCATCTACGGTGTAAACACACCGAGCCGCTGGGGCACACAGGCTCCGTTCTCAAACATCACTCTTGACTGGGTTGTACCTGCCGACCTCGCTGAGCTTAATTGCATCGTCGGCGGCAAGGAGCAGGACTTCAAGTACAAGGACTGCCAGAAAGAGATGGATATGGTCAACAAGGCGTTTATCGAGATCATGATCGAGGGTGACGCCAACGGCAGAGGCTTCCAGTATCCCATCCCGACCTATTCTATCACAAGAAACTTCGACTGGTCGGATACAGAGAACAACAGACTTCTCTTTGAAATGACTTCAAAGTACGGTACACCGTATTTCTCAAACTACATCAACAGCGACATGGAGCCGAGCGATGTCCGTTCAATGTGCTGCCGTCTTCGTCTTGATCTTCGTGAGCTTCGCAAGAAGTCGGGCGGATTCTTCGGAAGCGGTGAAAGCACAGGTTCTGTCGGCGTTGTTACAATCAATATGCCGCGTATCGCCTACCTTGCAAAGGACGAAAAGGATTTCTATGCCCGTCTTGACAGACTTATGGATATTTCCGCACGTTCGCTCAAGGTTAAGAGAACAGTTATTACAAAGCTTCTTGACGAAGGACTTTATCCCTATACAAAGAGATATCTCGGCTCTTTCGACAATCACTTCTCGACAATCGGTCTTGTCGGTATGAACGAGGTTGGTCTCAATGCAAAGTGGCTCGGCAACGATATGACCGATCCCAAAACTCAGAAATTTACGGCGGAAGTCCTCAACCATATGAGAGAAAGACTTTCCGATTATCAGGTTCAGTACGGCGATCTCTACAACCTTGAGGCAACTCCTGCCGAGTCTACTGCTTACCGTCTTGCAAAGCACGACGTTAAGAAGTATCCCGACATCAAGACAGCCGCCAAGAAAGAGGGAGACACTCCTTACTACACCAACAGCTCACATCTTCCCGTCGGCTATACAGAGGATATTTTCTCCGCTCTCGACATTCAGGACGAGCTTCAGACGCTTTACACATCGGGTACTGTTTTCCATGCCTTCCTCGGCGAGAAAATGCCTGACTGGAAAGCTGCGGCAAACCTTGTCAGAAAGATTGCCGAAAACTACAAGCTTCCGTATTACACACTTTCTCCGACATATTCCGTATGTAAGAATCACGGTTATCTTGTCGGTGAGCAGTATACCTGCCCTGAGTGCGGCGAGCATACCGAGGTTTACAGCCGTATCACGGGTTACTATCGTCCCGTTCAGAACTGGAACGACGGCAAGAGCCAGGAGTTTGCAGACCGTAAGGTTTACGATATTGCTAACTCTCATCTTACCCGAAAGGGCGTTCCTGAAGAAAAAACAGAGGCTTGTGCCGTAAAGACGGATGCAGGTGATAATGTCAGCTATCTTTTCACAACTGCGACCTGCCCGAACTGCAAAATTGCTTGCGCTACACTTGACAAGGCAGGCTACGAATATACGAAGCTTCTTGCAACCGACAATGCAGACCTTGCACAGGAGCTTGGAATAAAGCAGGCTCCGACTCTCGTAGTCATCAAGGGCGGCGAGGTTTCTAAGTACATCGGAGTTTCGGATATTAAAAAATTCCTCAACAGCTGAGGATAAACAGGAGAAATTATGTACGACATAATTATAATTGGCGGCGGCCCTGCGGGGCTGACCGCCGCTCTGTATGCTTGCAGAGCCAATAAAAAAACTCTCGTAATCGAGAAAGAGACCTTCGGCGGTCAGATTACTTTTTCGCCTAAGGTTGAAAATATTCCCGGCTTTATCAGTCTGACCGGCAACGAATTTGCGGAAAAGCTTGTTGAGCAGGTGCTTGAACAGGGTGCGGATGTCGAATCCTGCGAGGCTATTGAGATCAGAGACAGAGAGATCAAAACCGTTGTAACCGATGACGGCGAGTATCAGGGAAAATCTGTGATAATCGCAACGGGCGCAAAGCACCGTATGCTTGGAATTGACGGAGAAGAAAGATTTGTCGGAGAGGGCATTTCGTTCTGCGCCGTGTGCGACGGAGCTTTTTATAAGAACAAAACCGTTGCCGTGGTCGGCGGTGGTAACTCCGCTTTGCAGGAGGCGATTTTGCTTTCAGATACCGCAAAAAAGGTATATGTAGTTCAAAATCTCGACTTCTTTACGGGCGAAAAGAAGCTTGTAGAACAGCTTGAACAGCTGGAGAATGTTGAGATTATTCTCGGAGTTACGGTGGACAGCTTTGTCGGCGATAATGAGCTTGAGGGTATAGTGATTAAGAATTCGGCAGGGGAGACACGGAAGCTTGAGCTTGACGGTCTTTTTGTTGCGATCGGGCTTATTCCTCAGAATGAAGCCTTTAAGAATGTTGTAAAGCTTGACGTCAGAGGTTATGCCGAGGTCGATGAAAGCTGTGAAACGAAAACTAAGGGCATTTTTGTAGCAGGTGACTGCCGTACGAAAAAAATCCGTCAGGTCACCACGGCGGCGGCTGACGGAGCGATTGCAGCTCTTGCGGCCTGCGATTATGTTGACGGACTCGGTAAATAAAATAAGACAGCGTCATTTTCCAAACGGAATTTGACGCTGTCTTTTGATTTATACTTTTTTAAACATATGGCTTGACATCACGTTCAAAGTGTCCGCTGTTCTGGAAACCGACGTCTGTTCTCAGACATTCGCCCCATTTTCTTGCGATTTCATCATAGGAATCGGTCTGCACTCTTGCACGTTCAAAGCCGTCCTTCGCACCGTAAAGCACCCAGTCGGAGTCCCACATACCGTGTCCCGAAGCCTTGTATGTCCAAAGCATCCAGTTGTAGTTGAGCTTTTTCATTGCGTTGAAACAGCTTTTCCATGTCGTTGTACCGAGGGGATAGAACTCACCCATCATAAGCGGTACATTCGGATAATAAAGCTTTGTCAGCGTTACAAAGAGAACGAAGATAAAGTCAGATTTCTGATAGAAATGCACCTGATATACAACATTTTCAAAGCCGGCAAGCTCCTTGTGCGGCAGGGCAAACGCCGTCCAGATACATTCAAGCGTGATGATATGCTCCTTGTCAACCGCACGAACGGTTTTGTAAAGCCGCTTGTATTCCTTTGTATTGTTAATTCTTCTTGTCACCTCGCCGTAGTCGCAGTCGCAGGACGGCTCGTTGAGAAGATCGTACATTGCAACGGCCGGATTACCGTTGAAGCGTGAAGCGATAGCCGTCCATAATTCGTCTGTCAGAGTTCGGAAAAATTCACCCTCCTCGGAGTCCTCATAAAGGCGGCAGCTGTCTCTTTTTCCGCTGTGCGGAGCGTCGCTCTGAAAACCGGGAGCACCGTGCATATCGAGAATAACGTAGATCCTGCGCTCGGAACACTCTCTGACAATCCAATCAAGATAATGGAAATCCCATTCTCCGTTCTGATCAAGTATCTTCGTACCACTGTCGTCGGAATAGAAATTTCTGTACCAGAACGGCACACGGACGCAGTTAAAGCCCATCTCCTTAATCTGATCAAGGTCATATTCGGTGATCCAGTTGTCCTGATAGGTGTTCATCAGCTCATATGCACCGTCCACACCGAAACGGTCGGTCAGAGCTTCAAGTATATCGTAGTGATCCTGAGCCTGCTCATAAGGGGAGAGCCAGTCCTCCTGAATGAGCCATGAGCCGAGATTTACGCCGTGAAGAAGAATTTCATCTCCTTTTTGATTGTAGATCTTATTGCCCTTTGTGACAAGAAAATCCTCCTGAGTGAATGAGGCGTCAAGATTTTCCGCCGCCGCACTCAGGGCAAAGGGAAGAATAAGTGCAACACACATCAAAAGACAAAACAATTTTTTAACAGATTCTTTCATAGATAACCCTCCTTTACTTCATTTTACCATTATATAAATATTTTGTCTACAAAAAGATTTTATTTTTGATATCCGTAAACACAGATATTCAGAATTACAAAAAAGACACCCGGTTAGGTGCCTTTTTATGGTGAGATGGCGGCACATCTCAACTGTTCGATTTTATAAAAAAAGATAAGTTGCAGGAGCTTTTATCAGAAAATAAAAGTCAGCCGTGGTACGGTCAGCTTATACCCACTCCGCAGACAATAGCGTATTTCATTCAGTTTGATTATTGGCTGAGAAAATATAAGGTTAGGTTTGTTTGAGGCAGGCAGAAACCTATCCTCGGAGCCTCTGTAGGGGAGCTGACTGAGTGGTTTGTTGAAAAATTGATAAAATATTATTTACCCACCCCGTCACTCCTTCGTCGTGCCACCGCCCCTGCAAGGGAGGCAAGAATAATTTCAGCGCCGAAAAGTGGATAAATCTCAAAATAAATCTTTATAACACCCTATAAAAATTATAATTTATATTGACCATACGTTAAAAAACCTGTATTATATTTAAAAAAGGAGGATATACATGAATTTTGTTTATAAAATACTTTCTTTTCTAAATATAATTACGCTTTGCCTCGCTATGCTTTGTGGAAATTATCCGGGCTTCACGGCAGCGGAGCTTGATTACGAAACCGCATACGGCAACCCGATGAAGGGCTTTATGCCTTTCTACAGCGAGGACGGTGCCGATTCCTCCGTGCCATACAGCATGGAATGGCTCTATATTCCGATGACGGAGCTTGTTGCGGACGACGGCACATTTACGCTTCGCGGAACGCTTGAAGAAAAGCTTGATAAAATCGCTCGCCGAGGACATCAGGCGGCACTCAGAGTTTACCTTGACTATCCCGATAAGGAATGTGCTGTTCCGCAGTTCATATGGGATATGGGAGTAAAAAAATATGAATACAGCGAGTACGGCGGGGGAGTAAGTCCCGATTACAGTGACCAAAGGCTGATTGATTTTCTGCTTGATTTTATTGATAAATTTGCCTTGAATTATGACGGTGACAAGAGAATCGCATATATTACGACAGGCTTAATCGGTCATTGGGGCGAATGGCACGTTTGTCATGAAATCAAGTCCGCAATGGCTTCGAACAAGCAGAAAAGACAGATCATCCATGCATTTGAATATAAGTTTAAGCATACGAATATTCTTACACGTTACCCGGGAACGCCGGGTTCGAACAACGGTCAAATCGGCTTCCATGATGATTCTTTTACATACAACACTATAAATTCCGAAAAAGATTATTTCTTTTACAATCAGTTAAAAAAAGCGTTGAAAACAAATATTTGGAAAACTCAGCCAATCGGCGGTGAATTTCGTCCCGAAGGTCAGGATAATTTCCTTAATGGCAAGGTGACGGAAGATTTTCAGGACTATGACGAGTGCGTAAATAAGACGCATTGCTCATGGCTGATGATGACAGGGGCTTTTACAGGCAAGCTGAGTGACCGGCAGATCAAGACGGCAAATGAAGCCTCGGCAAAGCTCGGATATGATTTTTATGTCGATAGAGTTCAGGTCAAGAAGCTTTTCGGCAAGGCTTATGTCAGAGTCGGGGTTAAAAATCTCGGCGTTGCTCCGATTTACGCTAACCCTGCCGTTTATATCGGAACAGAAGATAACGAGGTTGAGACAAAGCAGGACATAAGCAAGATTTTGCCGGGTAAAACGGAGTATTTCACCGCAATAATCGACCTTAAATCGGGTGACAGCGTTCATATAAGAGTTGACGATGTTTCAAAATACGGTGCATATGTCCGCTTCTCCAACGTCGGCGGGTCAACCTCATCCGACGGCAAATTTATAATCGGAACGGTTGAGTAAAAATAACAGTTTGCAACATTTTTAAAAATGCGGCAGACTGCTTTTTTATTGTATGTATTTTTCGTATGGTTCAAAATTTTCTTCCGCAATTGTAAGCAAAAACGGAATTGATTTTTCCTTAATAAGAAGCGGTTTGAATTCATCAAGCTTTTGTTTAATTCTTTCTTCATCAATAATCAACAAGTTTGATACCACTAATGTTATTAAGCTTAATTTCTTTACTGTATTTCCGAATTTGACTGTTATAAAACCATTTTCCTCGATATCAACGATTTCTCCGCTTTTGAAAAATTTATGTTTTATTTCTGTTCCGACAGGAAATGTATTTTTTAGATATTCCTTTGCTTCCTGCAAGCATTTAAAATTATGCTTTGCGATATTGAGCTCATCGTGATATTTTTCGGCTTTTAACACTCTTTCTTCGTGGAGCTTTCTCGCCTGTGCTGTTATTGGCAAAATGCTCATGCCATTATAAAAATCATAAACCTGTGACGAGTATATAATGTCAAATGCAAGAATATGAAGATTTTTATCAGGATGTAGTTTCGCATCGCAGTTTTCATAGCGGGACATATGTGTTTCAATCAGGGCAGGGTACTTTTTAATTTCTTCAACAAGCAGATCGCACATGCGATAAAAAACTTCGATTTTGAAATCGTTCATCGGACCCCAATCATCATAGAACTCCACACAGTCCGCAAAGCTTTTAGCTTGAGTCGCTTTATACATATAGTTGTTGTCCGGGTATCTTAGAAACAAAAATTGCATCGCTGAACGTTGATTATTTACATACAGGTGGCTGTCGGGTGCGTATTTTTTTCTTAATTTTTCGCATGAAGCCAAGAATGTGTCAATTCTGTTTTGCTTATCTTTCAAATCGGTACCGTCATTGTTATAAAGATCCTTAAACATTTTTCTTACCGTTTCAGGCTCCTGTTTTGCATACTCAGCCAAACCAGTAAACGGCATACTGTACCCATTGTCAATCAGATTTTCGGAAATTTTTAATAAACGTTTCATTTCTGACTCAAAATCTTCTGCATTCAAATCAAATGATTGAAATTCTTCAGCAATTTTCCATTTATAAATCTCTTCATGTACGGTATTTATATACTCGAATTTTTCAATATACTTCCGAAAGATTTCATGTAAATTATTTAAGTTCATTTTATACACCTCTTTTTATAAAAACAGCAGAGTCTATTTTGGCTCTGCTGTTTATCTGTGGTGGAGATGGCGGTAATCGAAACCGCGTCCGAAAATCAATTCCCGCGAATTTCTACGAGCGTAGTTTATCTTTTAAGATTCCCCTCAAGGAGCGCCGATAAACAGGCTTTCCTTTACGGTATCCTTTAGGTCATGATGAATTGCAAGGCTACTCATTCATTCACGTTCACTGCTGATCGACACCCTTATCCGGAACGCAGTACTTCCAGGAAGGATGGGCCGCACTTAGGCAGCCATTAACTGAGTATTGTTGTCGTTTATTTTTATAAACTACGGCTTTTTAAGTGGTTCCGCGCCACTGCTCGCTTATCACGGTTCAAAATCCCCGTCGAAATCCTTTCATCCCCATATTTTATTGCAAACGCTCTTTCATCGCTCGTTCGATGTTTCTTGCCGCATCTTTTCTTGCGGCGGCGTCACGCTTGTCGTATAGCTTTTTACCCTTGCAAAGCCCGACCTTGACTTTTGCTCTGCCTTTCTTGAAATAGACCGAAAGGGGAATGAGCGAAAGTCCGTCCTGCTTTACCGTGCCGAAAAGCTTATTGATCTCACGCTTGTGCATAAGAAGCTTTCTGACTCTCATCGGATCACGGTTGAAAATGTTTCCGTGATCGTAAGGGCTTATGTGCATACCGTTTACAAATATTTCTCCGTCAACAATGTTGCACCACGAGTCTTTCAGGTTGAGCTTTCCCTGTCTTATCGACTTTATCTCGGTACCGAAAAGCTCAATTCCGGCCTCATATTCCTCAAGCACAAAGTAATCGTGGTATGCTTTTTTATTCTGTGCCGCAACTTTAATTTCATCCTTTTCCATACCACGACCTCCTTTTACTTAGAATATCCGCCGTTGTAGTTTCTTCTGCGGCTTCTGGCATATCTTGCACGCTCTGCCGCCTGACGTTCTTCTTCTCTCTTTTTCTTGGCGTTGTAGACCTTTTTGAAGTCCTTTGCACCCTTGCCTGTACCCGATTTCTTTTTGACGACGGCTTTCTTTTTCTTAACTCCGTTTTCAATATCGGGGTTTTCCTTGTAAAGTATGATACTTCCGCCGATCACTTGAACGACCTGTGAGCCTGTTCCTGTGGCAAGCTTTTCCGCAATCTCTCTCGGCGTTTCGGGTGCGCTTTCAAGGAGTACCTTGAGCTTGATAAGCTCATGCGTGTTGAAAACCTCCTCGGTCTGTGCGATAACCGCAGGTGTTACACCGCTTTTGCCGACTTGGAAAAGGGGATCAAGCCTGTTCGCCATTCCTCTAAGCTCCGCACGTCTTTTACTCGTCATTTTTTCTTCCATATATTTACTCCGTAATGATTTTTTTCAGTTCTTCCGACATAAGCTTGAGAGCCTTGCCTCTGTGGCTCATTGCGTCCTTTTCCTCAGCGGTAATCTCGCCGAACGACTTTCCGCCGCTCATAAATACGGGATCATATCCAAATCCTCCGCTGCCGTGACGTTCGGTAAGTATTTCACCCTCACATTCGCCACGGACGGTAATAACTTTTCCGTCGGGAAAAGCACAGCAGGCGGCGCAGACAAATCTTGCCGTTCTGTCTTTTCTTCCGACACCTTCAAGGTTGTTCAGAAGCTTATCAATATTGGCTTCGTCGTTGCCGTGAACGCCCGAATAACGTGCCGAATAAACTCCAGGTTCACCGTTAAGGTAATCAACGCAAAGCCCCGAATCGTCCGCAATACAGGCGATTCCGCTGTCCTCACAGCCTGCAACGGCTTTGATACGGGCATTTTCCTCAAAAGTTGTGCCCGTTTCCTCAACGTCACGAAGCTCACATCCGATATCCTCGGCAGTTACAACTTCAATTCCGAGAGGGGATAGTATGCGCTGAAGCTCAGTCTTTTTCTTATTATTATGGGTTGCAATCAGCAGTTTCATTCGGCAGTATCCTCCGCCGCCTTATCTTCGGCTTCATTTTCCATAAACATATTATCCTCATCGTGCTTGACCTCGTTGTCAAACAGTCCGTCGGCAAAGGCTTTCGGATTAAAAGGCTGAAGATCGTCTATTTTTTCACCGACACCGACAAATTTAACCGGAACCTTGAGGTCGTTCTTTATTGCAAGAACAACTCCTCCCTTTGCCGTTCCGTCAAGCTTGGTGAGAACAATACCCGTAATTTCGCATACATTCTTGAAGTCACGAGCCTGATTGACGGCATTCTGACCTGTCGTTGCGTCAAGAACAAGCAGACTCTCACGGTCATTGTAAGGAAGCTCCTTGTCAATTATTCTGTATATCTTGGCAAGCTCGTCCATGAGGTTTTTCTTGTTATGAAGACGTCCTGCGGTGTCGCAGATGATGATGTCCGCATCTCTTGCAATACCTGCCTGAATTGTGTCATAAACTACTGCGGCAGGATCGGCACCCTCGTGGTGCTGTACTATTTCAACACCTGCACGGTTTGCCCATTCCTCAAGCTGGTCTATTGCCGCCGCACGGAAGGTATCTGCCGCACCGAGGATAACTTTTTTGCCCTGAGCCTTATACATTGCTGCCATTTTACCGATCGTGGTGGTCTTGCCGACGCCGTTTACACCGATAACAAGTATGATTGAAGGCATCGTGATTAGTCCCATATCCTCGCCGCCCTCAAGCATCTCGGAAACAATCTCCTTGATCGCACCCTTGACCTGAGAGGACTTTTTGAGATGGTGCTTCGAGACATATTCTCTTAGCTTTTCGCAGATCTCGGCGGAGGTGTTCATTCCGACGTCACCCATAATGAGTATTTCTTCAAGATCGTCGTAGAGCTGATCGGTAATATCTTCATTTTCGCTGATAACCTCGTCTATCTTGCCGGAAATATTATCTCTCGTCTTTTTAAGTCCGAAGTTAAATTTTTTAAAAATATTTAAAGCCATAACTGCCTCCGATTAACGTCCGTCACGGATGTTTTTGATGATGTTGTCAACAACACTGCGAATCTTGCTGTCCTCGTTGTATCTCTTTGTGAACTTATCAAGGCTGTATACAACGGTTGAATGATCACGGTTAAATTCCTTACCAATATTTTTGGTTGAAAGTCCCGTCATTTCTCTGACAATATACATAGCCATCTGGCGCATTTCCGTAGTCTGAGCGTTCTGCTTCTTTGAATAAATATCTGCGCTGTCAGCTCCGTAGGTTCGAGCAACCTCGGTAACGATCTTATCTATCGTTACAGGGGTGGGACTGTTGTCAACGATAATATCCTTTATAGCCGTCTGAGCGGTCATAATATTGACGGGCATACCCTGCATGGTGACAAAGGCCTGCATTTTTTTAACTGCGCCCTCAAGCTGTCTGATATTGTTTTTGAGCTTTTCGGCTATGTACTGCACTATTTCATCGGAAAGCTCGAAATTAAGCACCTCTGCCTTTCGCTTGATGATAGCCATTCTGGTTTCAAGGTCAGGCGACTGAATGTCTGCCATAAGTCCCCATTCAAAGCGATTGCGAAGTCTGTCCTCAAGCAGGGCAATCTCCTTGGGCGGACGGTCGGAGGTCAGAACAATCTGATTTCCGGCCTGATAAAGTGCGTTAAAGGTGTGGAAAAATTCCTCCTGAGTGGAGTCCTTGCCTGCGATAAACTGAACGTCATCGACAAGAAGTATGTCCGCATTCCTGTATTTGTTGTGAAAATCCTCGGTGCTTTTCTGTCCGATATATTTAACAAGCTCGTTTGTAAAGCTTTCGCCTCTTGTATATACGATGTTTGATTCGGGATGCTTATCCTTGACGGCGTGCGCAATAGCGTTAAGCAGATGAGTCTTGCCGAGACCGGAGTTTCCGTGAATGAAAAGTGGGTTGTATTTTCCGCCCGGATCGTTTGCGACCGCACTTGCCGCAGCATATGCAAATCTGTTGGACGCTCCGACGATGAAGGAGTCGAAGGTGTCCTCGTCTGTCAGCAGATCCTCGTCGTTTTCCTCCTTTGCCGGCATTGATTTGTCAATATCGACAAGAACGATCTTAATATCAAAGCCGATAATATTCTTGAACGAAAAAGCAAGCTTATCCATAAATCGACTCTCAACAATTTTACGCTTGAAGTCGGAAAGGGCGATAACTACCTCGTTATCGTCGAAGCTTACAAGCTCCATATCCTTAAACCAAACATTGTATATGGATTCGGAGACCTGATTTTTACATTCTTCTTTAACCATTTCCCAAAGTTCCGCAAATGAATCCATAGTTTTTTACATCTCCCGTTTGATTTGTTAGCAATTAAGTATATCACAAGGCAAAAATAATTGCAATGACTAAATTATACAATTATTATAATAACATTCTTTGTAATTTTTATTTCGCTTATATCCGACTACTTGAAAAACAGCAGTTCTTGTTTTATAATGTTAATAATGGAGGTGTAGATATGTCAGAAAAACTTTTATCAATTATTCTTCCCGCATACAATGCCGAAAAAACAATTAAAAGAGCTGTTGACAGCGTACTTTGCAGTAAATCGGACGATTTTGAGCTTATTGTTATTGACGACGGATCAAAGGACTCCACCAATGATATTGTCAGAAGCTATAACGATCCGAGACTTTCTTTGATTACGAAGGAAAATTCCGGAGTTTCATCAACCCGTAATTACGGCATCGAAAAAGCGACCGGCAAATATATCACATTTATTGACAGCGACGACGAGTATGCCGCAGGTGCGATCGACAGGATTCTCTCTTACGCAAACAGCGAGGACTTTGATTTGCTCGGCTTCGGATATTACGGAGAATGGATTAAAAACGGCAAGGTTTATAAAACGGACGCAAACTCGGTTTCACAAAAGCTTTCTTTTAATATTGAAGACGCCGCACCGTATTTCAGATATATTTTTGAATCCTCACACATTCTTTTACAGACCTCTTGGAATAAGGTTTTCAAAAGGGAAATAATAGCTGAGAACGGTATCAGGTTTGATGAGAGTATGGTATGCTACGAAAACCTTACAATGATATTTGATTACCTTAAATATGCACGGAAGATCGTCTTTTTGAACGATATACTATATAAATATTGTTTTTATGCCGAGAGCAATGTAAACGTTATTCAAAAGAGGAGAAAGCTTGATCTGACCTCAGATGTTTCAAAATGCTATGAGAAGTTCATCGAGCTTTGCGAAAAGTATTCGTATGACGATCAGTACAGAGCCTTTATGGACTCTTCTTTCCTCAATGACTTTGTTTATTGCAGCAGAAAATATTTTGAGAAATCGGAACAATATTCAAAGAGCCAACAGCTTGACGCATTTTCAAAATACCTCAGGGACGACGGTATGACAAAGCTCAGGAACGGTTATCTTTCGGGAATGACATTTTACAGATTGATCTTCACTCTGAACGACAAGGGCTTAAAGCATATAGCCTACGCCCTGTACAAAAAAATGATAATCAAGTAAATTTGTAAACATTGACTTCATTTCATAAAAAATGATTGACATTAAAAGGATTTTATTATATAATAACAAAACGTGAGTGCATTTACTTTAAATTTGTCGCTCAGTATACCTAAGTAAAAATACGAAACGGAGGTCAGAGTAATGAAGAGAACTTACCAGCCTAAGAAGCGTCACAGAAAGATGGAGCACGGTTTCCGTAAGAGAATGTCTGACAGAAACGGACGCAAGGTTCTTGCACGTCGTCGTGCAAAGGGCAGAAAGCAGCTTACTTACTAATTTATGGGTTTTTGCCCACCGTTGAACGGATTTGATATTTTTGCCTGATAAAAAATACTTTGTTTTAAAGCAAAATAGCGATTTCCGACGAGCTTACGGCAGAGGAAAATCATTTTCTGATCCTGCGTTGGTTACTTATGTTTTAAAAAATAACCGCGCGGGAATTTGTCGTATGGGTATAACTACAAGTAAGAAGATTGGCAATGCGGTTGAAAGAAACCGTGCCAGAAGAATTATTCGGGCAGCCTTCAGAGATAACCTCCCCGATATTAAGGGCGGTTATGATTTTGTTTTCGTTGCCAGGACAAGAACCAAATTTCTTAAAAGCACAGATGTTTCTGTTATTATGGCGAAGCATCTTGCAAAAGCGGGCGTGAAAAAGAAATGAGAAGCTTTCTCATAAGATGTATCAAGTTTTACCAAAGGCATATTTCGCCTCATCTTCCGCCCATGTGCAGGTATTATCCGACCTGCTCTCACTACGCCGTAGAGGCGATTGAGGTTCACGGAGCTTTAAAAGGATCTTTCCTTGCTCTGTTACGGTTGCTCAGGTGCAACCAGCTTTTTAAGGGAGGTTATGACCCTGTTCCTCCGAAAAAAGAAAAGGGTTGCAAAGGAAAAGGAGACAAACAATGAACGCAATTTATAACGCTCTGTATAAGTATATTACACCGCTTTTCGGTTATATTATGCTTTTCTTTTACGGAATTGTTGACGGGTTTAACGGCAACTACGGAATAGCAATTATTCTTTTTACCGTTTTTGCACGTCTTGTTACTCTTCCGTCCACAATCAGTCAGCAGAAGGGTATGGCGAAACAGCAGCGTCTTGCTCCGAAGATCAGACGTATTCAGGAGAAATATGCAGGTAACCAGCAGAAAATTCAGGAAGAGACGCAGAATCTCTATGCCCGAGAGGGTTACAATCCGATGTCTGCCGGCTGTCTTCCTCTTTTGATTCAGTTCCCGTTTATTATCGGTCTTTTCGGCGTTCTCTACAATCCGCTCCGCTATGCTATCGGTCTTGATGCGGCGGCTTCGGATCAGTTTGTCGAGGTCTTTTCAAACATGGTGAACGACGGCATTATCGACGTCGGCTCCAAGGTTGACAGATATTATCCGCTTTATATCATTCAGCATTTCGACGCTGTAAAGGACTATATCGTATCAAAGGGAATTACGACGATTTCCGACGACGCAATTACGAGAATCCAGACCTTTATTGATGCAGACAGATTCACCTTCCTCGGTCTTGAGCTTGGTGTTCAGCCGAAATTCAAGGAGTTCAACAAATACTGGCTCATTCCTATTCTTTCCGGCGTTACTTCCCTTATTTCTGCAATTATTATGCAGGTTCAGCAGAAGAGAACAAATCCTTCCGCCAATGCACCCGGCGCAGGCTGCACAATGCTTGTTATGCCGATCATGTCGGTTTGGTTTGCATTCCTCTTCCCGAGCGGTATCGGTGTATATTGGATCGCTTCCAACGTTATTTCCACGATCCAGTCGCTCGTACTCAAGAAGGTTATTTCTCCTCAGAAGAATATCGCAAAGCTGATGATTAAGGAATCAGTTGAACGCCGTTCAAGAGAGAACAGCATCAAGCGGATAAAAAACAGCTAAATTCAGAAAATAACACATTTGTGTAATCTTTACAGGTGGTGAAAACCGTTGATAAAAGAAGCATTCGGAAAAGGCGCTACTACCGAGGCGGCTATCGAAGCCGCTAAAAACGAGCTCGGAGCTCCATGGGACGCCGATGTAAATATTGAGGTTTTAAAAACTGCTAAGAAAAAGACTCTCGGACTTTTCGGCGGCTCTCTCGCAGAGGTAAGAGCCTATTATGAAATTCCCGATGAGGTCAAAAAGCCTGAAGCAAAGGCTAAAAAGCAGAAACCCGTAGAAGCAGAAAAGAAAGAGGCTAAGAAGCCCGAAGCCAAAAAGGAAGCTCCGGAAAAAAAGCAGGAGCCTATTAAGGAAACTGTCAAGACAGTCGGAAACGCTTCAAAGGCGGCAGAGGCTTATATCAAGAGTATTCTTGAAGGTATGGGCGTTGAGGACGCTAAAATCTCCGCTAACGAGGATGATGAGAGCGTTTATGTTCAGCTTGACTGCGGCAACGATTACGGCTTTGTGATCGGCAGGAGAGGTGAGACACTCGACGCAATCCAGTATCTTACAAGACTTGTTATCAACAAGGGTAAGGACAGCTATAAGCGTGTTTCTATCAATGCGGGCAATTACAGAGAAAAGAGAGAGGAAACTCTCCGTGAGCTTGCAAAGAAAAACGCATCAAGAGTAAAAAAATACGGCAGAAATGTCTGCCTTGATCCCATGAATCCCTATGAAAGACGTATTATTCATACGACTATTCAGGAGATAGAGGGCGTTGATTCTCATTCTATCGGTTCGGAAAGCGACAGGAGAGTTGTTATAACGCTTGCAGAGGGCTTTAAGGCTACAAATCCGTCGGGCGGCAGAAATCGCAGAGGGGATTACAGACGTTCGGATAACCGTTCACATTCAAAGGAACAGCAGCAGCCGACAAGAGCTCCGCGTTCTGATCTTGAGGGTACTCTTTACGGTAAAATTGAGCCTAAAAACAAAGAGGAATAAGATTTTTAAAGAAGCGGACAATATAATTATGTTGTTCGCTTTTCGTCATTTCTCCGAGGTGAAATGTCACCTTACGGATTCGTTTAAATGGAGTTGATATGATGGATAATAAGGAAAGAAAAGACGATTTAGGAAATATTGATGAGTTTAATGAAAAGTACAGGCATTATCTTTCTGACGCAGAAGCCGAAGATTCGGAATTGGTGACCGAAGATGCCGAAACAGTAAGGCTTGATAATGACGAAGAGTACGAAGCGTATGACGAATCAGCCGAAAGTGATGATGAGTATTACGACGAGCCGGTGAAAAAGCAGAACTTTTTTACTAAAAATAAGTACAAAAATACAAAAATTATTGCTTTATGTCTTGTTATTGTTCTTTTGCTCGGAATAGGAGCCGGTCTTGTATGGATAATTGTTTCAACAAAGAGCGAGGGCTACGGTGACGACGGAATTGACTACGGTACCATCGACAAGGATTATCTTGTTGACGACAACACTCAATTCGAGGTTATGGGCGATATCGACGCCGATTCCCTAAATGCTTTCCTGTATGAGTGGGCAAACAACGGCGGAGAAAAAATGTATAATAAGAATGTAATCAATGTTCTTCTCTGCGGTGTTGACAGCGAATATAATCTTTGCGATTCTCAGATCCTTGTATCAATTGACAAGAAAAATGAGAAGATCACAATGGTTTCCTTCCTTCGTGACAGCTGGACTTATATCAGAATGCCTAAAGAGGACGGCACTTATTATGACGAGTATGAAAAGATCAACGCTTCGTATCACGGAGGTCCCGCAACTCTCAAGCAAACGATAGAAAACAACTATAAAATTAAGATTGACCAGTATGTTTGCGTTGACTTCAAGTCTTTCCCGAAAGTTATTGACGCCATCGGCGGCGTTACCGTCGAGGTGCAGGACTATGAGGCAGATTATATCCGCAGAACATCAAGTCAGACCGATTTCCCTTACGGTAAGGCAACCTTGAACGGCAAGCAGGCTCTTATTTACAGCCGAATCCGTCATTGCGACAATGACAGCGATCTCAGCCGTACAAGAAGACAGCGATCGGTTATAAAATCGCTTATCAGCAAGGCTAAAACTGCGACAAACGGTCAGCTTGTTAATGCTTTCAAGCAGGTTTCGGGTTACCTCAGAACAGGTTATTCTCAGTCAGAGGTACTTTCCCTGATTGCAACGGCATATTCGCACAAGTGGATGGATTTTGAAATAGTTGAATACATTATGCCTAATGAGGACTATGTTGAAAGAATAGGCGGATATATCAATTCAACTACCTGGGCTTGGACAGTCGATTATCCTCTCTGCGCTCAGAGACTTCAGAACATCCTCTACGGTAAGTCAAATATTGTTCTTGCCGAGGACAGAGTAAGCGCACTTGACTTTGTGACCAACAAGCGCAACACTACTGCGGGCAGCTCGGATAACTCTTATGACGACTCCGACAGCTCATATAATGACAACAGCTCATCGGGCAACGATTATAACAATTACAGCGAGCCTGACACCATTTATGATGAGCCGGATACCGATGCTCCGACCGAACCGGATGAGCCTGTCACTGATGCACCTGTTGACGAGCCTGTCGATGAGCCTGTTGATGAAGGTACAGACAGTAACGAAGCCAACGGTGTCCTTTCGGACTTATTTAACAGATTAGACTAAAAAATTTGGGAGAAAACCGTTTGAAAGTTTTCTCCCGTTTTTTATTCCGTTTTTATTCATATATGAAGCTGTGTAAGGCTTCGCTGTTCGCTTCAATATCCGGAACAAGCACATCCTGACCGTTGATATATTCGTTTGAATAGCCGTCGTCTGTCGGTATTCTGAACTGATCGTTGCCGTATTTCAGCAGGTTGACCGCGCTGAAAGCCTTTAACGTCAGTTTAAGCGGTGAAATATCCGTTGTAATAAGCGGCAGTATATTGCTCATAACGGAAAGTGTTGTAAGCGGATTTTGTGACATAACCTTTTTCAGGATCGAATTCATAACCTTTCGCTGACGCTGAGTTCGGTTGAAATCTGAATCGAGATATCTGATTCTGCAATAGATAAGGGCATAGTCACCGTTAAGAATGTTTTCGCCCGAGTGTACCTTTGCGTGGCTTGTCTCGTTGATGAAATCGGCTTCTGCTTCGGTAATATCAACGCTTACTCCGCCGATACCGTCGATTAGTTTTTCAAACATTTCAAAATCAACCATAACGTAATTGTCAATTCTGACATTGAAATTTTCCGTTATCGTTTCTGTCAGCAGGGGAGCGCCTCCGTAGGAGTATGCGGCATTAAGCCTTGCGTCCTCATAGCCCGGAATCGAAACCCACAGATCTCGCATAAACGAGGTGAACTTGATCTTCTGATGCTCCTTGTCAATAGTAACAAGTATCATTGAATCGGATCGTTGAGATGTTCCGTCGGATTTATCACAGCCGATTAAAAGAACGTTGAAATAATCGGGATCGGAGGATAATGAACTGTTTTGTGACTCAACATAATTTGTCTTTGAGCAGAGGGAATAAACATATCCAAAGCTTCCGACAGGGATTAAAGCAATCAGAAGAAGAAAGATTATAAATAATGTTCCACAGCCGCAACCGCAGCCTTTTTTCTTCTTTTTCTTTTTCTGAGCTGTTTTTTGCGGAGGTCTGTTCCGCTGCGGCGAAGGTTCGTTTTGATAATTCGGTCGTTCGCCTTCGGAATAGCTTTCAAAAGTTCCGAGCTGCTGCTGATTTCTCAATATTTCCTCGTATTTTTGCTGTGTAAGCCTGTCCTGAAAATCCTTTTCGGATTGAGTAATCGGAATTTCTCCTGTATCGTCTTTCTTTTTATAATTCTTAAAATAAATATCGCTCATATTTTATACACCCACTTCCGTGACCGCATCAGCGGTCAGAGCGAGTCTATTTTACTACAAAATAATTCTTTTTACAATACTTTGCAAAAATAAATGATTGATTTAATTGACTTTTATGCGTTTTTAAATTAAAATAATAATTATTGTTGATTATCATATGGGCAGGTTAGGCAGTTGCATGCTTTTTGCATGAGGAAAGTCCGAGCCCCATAGAGCAGAATAACGGCTAACGGCCGCCGAGGGTAACCTTAGGGACAGTGCAACAGAGATATACCGCCGTTTTACGGTAAGGGTGGAAAGGCGAGGTAAGAGCTCACCGATCGCACGGAAACGTTTCGATCCTGTAAACCCTATTCGGGGCAACACCGACTGATTAGGCTTGCTCGGCCTATTATTTCAAAGGGTGGCTTGAGCTGCGGAGCAATTCGCAGTCTGGATAGATAATTGCCTTAAATGACAGAACTCGGCTTACAGACCTGCCCGTATGATAGTCAGCAATTTAACATTTTATCCCTCACTGAATAAAATGTCAGTGAGGTGATTTTATGCAGCACGCTTTTATTTACGGTCTTGTTGCGGCTTTGAGCTTTATCGGTTTTGTTTCATTGATATATACAGCCTTGCTGTTTGTTTACCGTCCAAAGGGAAGAAGCAGATACATAATCAAAATTCCTCACGGCTTCGAACAGGGTGATATCGAAACGCTGATTTACGGAGCTTATTTTAAAAAAATGGTTTTCGGAGATCTGCTGTTTGACAAGATTGAGATTGATAAATCTGCTCTCAGCGAAGAAGAAAAGATGCTTGTTGACTGTATTTGTGAGGAAATAGGCTGTTTTACAAGAATTAAAAAAGAAGATTTGTTTATCGGAGAAGAAAATGACGAACGACGACCTTGAAGAAATCCACGGATATGTTGAAGAGCTTGTGTTCCGTAAGCCTGAAACCGGGTTTACGGTTCTTGAGCTGTCCTCCGATAAGGAATATATGACCGTTGTCGGCGTTTTGCCCGAAATCTCTGTCGGAGAAGAGCTGAAGCTCAGGGGAAGATGGGTTATGCATCAGACCTTCGGCAAACAGTTCAAGGCGGAGCTTTGCGAGAGGACTCTCCCGTCAACTGCCGCCGATTTATACCGTTACCTTGCTTCGGGTGCGGTTAAGGGAATAGGGCCGAAAACAGCACAGAAAATTATTGAAAGATTCGGTGACGAGGCTTTTGAGGTGCTTGAAAAGCATCCGAAAACACTTGCACTTATCAACGGAATATCTCTTTCAAAGGCTGAAAAAATCTGCAAAGCCTTTAATGAACAGTTTTCTGTCCGTCAGGTTATGATCGCACTTGAAAGACTTGGTATGACTGCCTCCGAGTGCCTGAAGGTTTATCAGCTATACGGTGCAAATGCCGTTGACGCCGTGCAGATCAACCCGTATATTCTCTGCTCTGAGGGCATAGGAATCGGTTTTGAACGAGCCGAGCAGATTGCGAACGCTCTTGAGGTCAAGCCGTCTGCACAGTTCCGCTTTCAGGCAGGCGTAATGCACGTTATTAAGCATAATATCAAAAACGGACATACCTGTTTACCTCGAGAGAAGCTTATTGCTCCGTCGGGAGCTTTGCTCGACACAAACTCCGATGAGATCGAAAAAGCAATAGACGCTCTTATTGAACAGCATAAGCTTGAAAGCTTTGTTATGGATGACAAAGAGTTTGTTGCTTTATACAAGATTTATTCGGACGAGTTTTCCGCATCCGAACGGATCAAGGTTTTTCTTAAATTTCCGCCTGCGGGCAAGCCAACCTTGCTTCAGGATATTGAAAACATTGAACGTGAAGAATGTATTGTATATGATGAAAAGCAAAAGGAAGCTATCGTTAAAGCGGTTGATAAGGGAATACTTATATTGACCGGCGGACCTGGAACGGGAAAAACAACAACGCTGAACGGCATTTTAAGGCTGTTTGAGCGTGACGGTCTTGATGTTGCTCTGACCGCTCCTACGGGACGAGCCGCAAAAAGAATGAGCGAAATCACCGGCAGAGAGGCGAAAACTATTCATCGGTTGCTTGAGGTCGAGTGGGACAAGAACGATAACCCTCAGTTTAAACACAATATGCAGGATCCGTTAAAAGCGGACGCTGTAATTGTGGACGAGCTTTCTATGGTTGATATATCGCTTTTTTCAAGCCTTTTGAATGCTTTGCCTTTGGGTTGCCGTCTTATAATGGTCGGGGATTCGGATCAGCTCCCTGCGGTCGGAGCAGGAAACGTTCTGCATGATCTGATTGATTCCGAAACTCTGCCTGTTGTCGAGCTGAAAAAGGTTTTCAGACAGGCGATGAAAAGCAGAATTGTCACAAATGCACATGATATCGTCGAGGGCAAGATGCCCGATCTCGGAACTAAGGATAATGACTTTTTCTTTATGAAAAGATATTCCGATCTTGCCGTTTCAAATACGATTACCGAGCTTTGTTCTCAAAGACTCCCCAAGGCTTACGGCTATGATCCTATAAATGATATTCAGGTTCTTTGTCCGTCGAGAAAGGGCGAATGCGGCAGTATAAATCTGAATAAAAGGCTTCAAGCGGTTTTAAATCCTCCGTCAAGGGACAAGCGTGAGGTCACTCTTGCGGGACGGGTTCTTCGCGAGGGAGATAAGGTAATGCAGATCAAGAATAATTATGACATTATCTGGACAAAGGGCAAGGAGGAAGGAAGCGGAATTTTTAACGGAGATATAGGTGTTATCGAAAAGATTGATGTTGTTTCGTCCGCTTTTTCTGTCAATTATGAAGACAAGAATGCAGTTTATTCCTTTGAAAATGCCAATGAGATCGAGCATGCATATGCCTGCACGGTTCATAAAAGTCAGGGCAATGAGTTCAAGGCTGTCGTTATGCCCGTTTTCAACGTTATACCGAATCTTTGTTACAGGAATCTGTTGTATACTGCCGTTACAAGGGCAAAAAGCATTATGATCCTTGTCGGCTCGGAGGATACGGTTTATAAAATGACAGCCAACAACAGCAGAACAAAAAGATACACCGCTTTAAAGCATTTTTTGACCTGCTCGGGGGATGAAGATGAAGGATTTATTTAAGGATGTCTCTGTTTTTGTTTCCTCACTTTTCTTCCCTAATCGCTGTATTTTCTGCGACGGGCTAATTGCTCCGTTTGACGATTACTGCGAATGCTGTGCCGAACAAATTCCGTTCATCAAGGGAGAAATATGTAATCATTGCGGCTCGGCAATGGAAGACTGTCAATGCGACAAAAAGAAGTCCGTCAATTATTCCGCCGTTGCGGCACCTCTTTATTATGAGGGAGATGTAAAAAGCTGTATTCAACGCTTTAAATTCAAGGACGACCGTAATATTTCAAAGCCGCTTGCAAGGCTGATGTTTGACGCTTTGAAGGAAAACTTTGCTGACATTTCCTTTGATTATGTAACCTATGTTCCGATGTACCGGAAAAGAGAGCGTGAAAGAGGCTTCAATCAAAGTCGCTTGCTTGCCCGCGAGATTTCCGAGCTGTGCGGTATTACCTTTGCGGATAAAATGCTTGTCAAGCTCTACGACACCGACAATCAGCATGAATGTTCGGGACTTGAGAGGACGGGTAATCTGATCGGCGTTTTTGACGTTGACGGTAAAACAGATATTACCGATAAAACCGTTCTTTTGATCGACGATGTAAAGACTTCGGGCGCAACGCTTAACGAGTGCGGAAAAATGTTATATTTAAACGGTGCAAAAAGCGTTATTTGCTTGACTGCGGCAGTAAGAAATAGTAAAATATAATAGACAATTATGTTACAAATCATTTTTGGAGGAATAGTTCTATGAAAGGTAAAAAAACTTTAATAATCATTCTTGCCGTTGTAGCCGTGATCGGTATTCTTATCGGCTCGGTTGCAGGAAGCTACAATTCACTTGTTGACGCTCAGACGGCTGTTGAAACAAAGCAGGCTGATATTCAGACTCAGCTTCAGCGCAGAGCCGACCTTATCCCTAACTTTGTTGAAACAGTAAAGGGATACACAAAGTATGAGCAGGATACCCTTACCGCTGTTACCGAGGCGAGAGCCAAGGTCGGTAAGGCAACGGACGCACAGAGTCTTTCTGAGGCTAACGATGAGCTTGACAGAGCTATTTCCGTATGGGTTAACGCCGTAACGGAAGCATATCCCGACCTTAAAGCAAATTCTAATTATATTGCCCTGCAGGATGAGCTGGCAGGAACCGAAAACAGAATTGCCGTTGCCCGAAAGGACTATAACGAAGCTGTTCAGAGCTATAATTCTATGATTAGAAAATTCCCTAAGAATATTATTGCAAGTATGTTTAACTTTGAAAAAGCAGAGTTTTTCCAGGCAAACGATGACGCTCAAAGTGTACCGAAAGTGGAGTTTTAAATTATGAAAAAAATCTTTACGGCTATTGCTGCGATTATTATTGTTGTATCGTTATTGACAATAACCGTGTCGGCTGTCAATATTCCTGAACCTAAGGATAACTTCTTTGTAAATGATTTTGCCGACGTTATTTCAGCGAAGGATGAACAGAAAATGCAGGCTCAGGGCGAAGCACTTTATAAAAAATGCGGCGCTCAGGTTGTTGTTGCAACTGTTAAAACCCTTGACGGCTCAAATATTGAATCCTATTCTCTTGAAATGGCTCGGAAATGGAAGATAGGCTCCGATGAGAATGACGACGGTATTCTTTTGCTCCTTGCCGTTGAAGAACGAAAGGTCAGAATTGAAGTCGGTTACGGACTTGAGGGCGCTTTGCCCGACAGCAAAACCGGCAGGATACTTGACACCTACGGTATTGAGCACTTTAAGAAAGACGATTTCTCGACAGGTCTTACTGCGGTTTATAATTCCCTTGCCAACGAGGTTTGCATCGAAAAGGGGATAGAGCCTGATGAAAATTACAAGGGAGTTTCAGAAGATAATACAACTGTATCTGATAATATTGTCATGTTAATTATATTATCATTTATAGTTTTTTGCTTTATTATTCCGTTATTCGGAAAGCGCAGACGAGGTGTATTCTTCTTCCCGCCCCACGGCGGCGGCTTCGGCGGAAGCGGAGGATTTTCCGGCGGTAGCAGCGGAGGAGGCTTCTCGGGTGGAGGCGGCTCCTTCGGCGGCGGAGGATCTTCAAGAGGTTTTTAATTATTACGAAAGGGGGCTTGATTATGCTCGGAACTAAAATCGGTATTGATCTCGGCACAACGTCAATCATTGCTAATGTTGACGGTAAGGGCATTAAGATAAACGAGCCCTCGGTAATAGTCTACGACACCTTTGATGAAAAAGTAAAGGCGATCGGAAGCGAAGCTTATAAAATGCTCGGCAAAACACCGGATTCACTGACGGCGGTTTGCCCGATCAGGGACGGATATATTTTCGATTATGACGCACTTGAACAGATGATGTGCTATTTTATTCAGAAAATCTGTGGCAACCGTATTTTTAAACCTAATATTGTTGCCTGCGTTCCGTCAAAAACAAACGATATTGAAAAAGTAACTGTCACGGATCTGCTGATCTCCTCGGGTGCGGCAAGAGCCTGTGTTATTGAAGAACCGTTGGCGGCGGCTCTCGGCGCAGGAGTGAGTATGAAGGATCCCGAAGGTCACCTGATCGTCGATATCGGCGGCGGAACGACCGACATTGCAGTAATAACAAGAGGCTGTGTTTCAATTTCGGATTCGGTTGATATCGCAGGAAACACCTTTGACGATGATATTTGCAGATTTACAAGGCGTGAGCGAGACACGATAATCGGCAATATAACTGCCGAAAAGGTCAAAAAACAGGTCGGTGCGGCAAAGTTTCTTGACGCTGAGCTTGCCGTCCGTGCTGTCGGAAAGGATTATATCACCAAGTTTCCCAAAAGCATTGAGCTTACTTCAACAGATATTTTCCTCTGTATAAGAGAGCATCTTGAAAAAATCACCGACAGTGTTAAATATCTGCTTTCACGCACTCAGCCTGAGCTGGTTGCCGATATTATCAAAAACGGTATGATCATTACAGGCGGCGGAGCAAATATCCGAGGAATTGACGACTATTTCCGTGACAAATTCGGCTTTAATGTTTATTGCGCCGACCTTCCGGAATGTTGCGTTGCAAACGGACTCGGAGTTGTCCTTGACGATATAAAAATTCTTGAAGAAAACGGATATGTTTTCCGTTCCTATGCTGATATGAATGATTTTGAGGTGTAAAAAATGCTTGTTAAAACCTACAATCTTACCGACGATCCGGATATAACTTTGACCGCTTATATTCCCGATATTTCCGAGGAAATGAAGAATATGAAAATAAAGCCCTCCGTGCTTGTGCTTCCGGGCGGAGCATATAAGTTCTGCTCCGATAGAGAAGCCGAGCCTATTGCTCTCGCTTATCTTGCAAAGGGCTTCAATGCTTTTGTTCTCAGGTATTCCCTGAACGAAAAGTCAGCCTTTCCTACTCCGTTAAACGACGCTTCAAAAGCCTTGAAATTTATCCGTGACAATGCCGCAGAGTTTTATACCGATCCTCAGAAGATTGCTGTTATCGGTTTTTCCGCAGGCGGTCATCTTGCGGCGGCTTTGAGCACGATGTCCGATGATAAACCTAACGCCTGTATTCTCGGTTATCCATGTATTCTCAGCTCAACAAGTCCTATACTTGCGTCACCTGTTGAATCAGTTACGGATTATGTCACAGATAAAACTCCGCCGACCTTTATATTTGCCGCTTCAAATGACGGTGCGGTTCCGATAGAAAACTCGCTTTCTTATGCCGAGGCTCTGAACAGGAACGGAATAAGCTTTGAATTACATATTTTTGAAGATGGCGATCACGGCTTTTCTCTCGGTACCGATGTTGTATGCTCAACAGAAGTGTTGCAGGAACGCTGTAAACCGAACACATATTGGCTTGACCGTTCCGTCCAATGGCTGAAAAAATTGTTTTCCTGATTTTGAATTATTTTCTGCTTGCAAAATATGTTTGACAAATCAAACTTAGTTTTATATAATTTTCAAGTGTAGTTTTTATCTTATTGAGCGAGGGAGATTTGCGGATGGACACTCTGGTATCCGTCATTATACCGACTTATAAAAGAAAATTGGATTTTGTAAGCAAGGCCTTACAGTCTGTTTTAAACCAGACCTATCCCAACATCGAGATTGTTGTAATTGATGACAGTCCCGACGATTTCCCATACCGTGATGATATCAAAAACTATATTGACGGGCTAAAAACCGATAGGATTTTATACATAAGGAACGAAAAGAATCTCGGCGGTTCCTTATCAAGAAACGTCGGTATATATGCCGCTCACGGCGACTATATCACATTCCTCGACGACGATGATGAATTTATGCCGAAAAAGGTTGAAAAACAGCTTAGTTTTATGCTGGAAAACGACTGTGATCTTTCCTTTTCAAATATGGTTTTATACAGAATGGACGGAAAGGTCTGCGATTACCGTGATCATAAGGGAATTAAAGCCTTTGACAACGATACTCTGCTGAGATATCACCTGACCAAAAACCTCAGCGGCACTCCCAGCTTTATGTTTAGGACTGACAAACTCCGAGAAATAGGCGGATTTAAGGACGCAAAGATGGGGCAGGACTTCTTCCTGATGCTTAACGCCATTGAAGCCGGACTGAAAATCAGATATTTCAATTCCTGTGACGTCAAGGTTTATAAGCATAACGACGGCGGTATTTCCCAGGGAAAGAACAAGATTGACGGTGAAAATATGCTTTATGAATTTAAAAAGCAGTATTTTGACAGGCTCAGCAAATCGGAGATTAGATATGTCAAGTTCCGTCATCTGATGGTTATGTTCGTTGCATACAAGAGAAATCATATGTACGGAAAAATGATCGGAAGTCTCATTCACGCATTTTTTACTTCTCCCAAGGATTTTTTGAACGAGTGCTTCTCCTTTGCCAAAAACATAGTTACCTACAAGGATTAAATTGAATAACACGACCTTCTCCGGGTAAAAATTTTACTGTGAGGAGGTCTTTTTAATGCAATACAAGAACAAGGTTGAGATCTGCGGAATTGATACTTCAAGTCTCAAGGTTTTGAAAGAGGAAAAAAAGCTTGAGCTAATTATAAGGGCGCATAACGGCGACAGAACCGCAAGAGATGAGATGATTCAGGGCAATCTGAAGCTTGTTCTGAGCGTTATTCAGCGATTTTCCAACCGAGGCGAGCCTCTTGACGACCTTTTTCAAGTCGGCTGTATGGGGCTTATAAAGGCCATTGACAATTTTAACACGGATCTTCAGGTAAGATTTTCGACCTATGCCGTTCCGATGATTATCGGAGAGGTGCGTCGATATCTCAGGGATAACAATGCCGTCAGGGTGAGCAGATCGCTTAGAGACACGGCATACAAGGCAATTCAGGTCAGGGAAAGACTTTCCTCCGAGCTTAACCGCGAGCCAAAGGTCGAGGAGATCGCAAAAGAGCTTGATATAAGCAAGGAGGACGTTGTGATAGCTCTTGAGGCCATCGTCGAGCCTGTTTCGCTTTATGAACCCGTCTATAACGAGGGCGGCGACGCAATATATGTTATGGATCAGATCGGAGACAGCAACACTCCCGACAGCTGGATGGACGAAATCCTCATCAGAGATTCGATAAAAAATCTTTCTCAAAGAGAAAAGAATATTCTGAATTTACGTTTTATGCTCGGTAAAACTCAAACCGAGGTCGCAAAGGAAATCGGCATTTCTCAGGCACAGGTCTCAAGGCTTGAAAAAGGAGCATTAAAAAAGATCAAGAACTGAAAAGGGGAGAGGACGTTGAAAAAAACACTTGAAACTCCGCTTTTACCGCAAGGTAAAGCAACCGTAGCTGTGTCCGGAAACGCAGTAAAGATTGTTTCAGCACTGAAAAATACAAATACAGAGGTTTTTAAAACACCTGCAAATCCAAAGCTTGAACCGTCGGTTTCTTCCCATGCAGACTGCAACATTCTTCAGCTTGACCGTAACAAATTTATTGCGGATAAAACCTCGGCTTTGTTATTGTCAGAATTATTTAAAAAAAATAATATTGTTAATTATTTAACAATAGGGCAGGAGAATGAAAAAATTGATTTTTCGAGAAATGACGAAAAGGTGAATATAATAATTGAAGAAATTGCTTCACCTTATCCCAACGAAGTGAGGATAAATGTAAAAAGAACCGGAAAAGCCATTGTCTGCAACACCAAATATGTATCCGAAAGCATTAAATCTTATTCCGATAACTATGGAATTGATCTGATCCATTCTAATCAAGGCTATGTCGGCTGTTCGTCCGTTTTAATATCCGATAACGCAGTTATGACTGATGACGAGTCTGTTTATTCTGCTTTCCGTCGAATAGGATTTGATTGCCTGATGCTTTCTAAGGGTCAGATAAAACTGAGCGGACACAATTACGGCTTTATCGGCGGAGCATGCGGTTTTATTGATAAAAAACTGATTGCGTTTACAGGCAGACTTAATACACATAGTGACGCAGAAAAAATCAAAGCATTTTTAAATAAATATAATGTAGATTATATCGAGCTGACGGACGAGCCGTTGACAGATGTCGGCGGAATAGTTCCGATACTTGAAGAAATATAAGATCGGTTGGTTTTATTACCTGCCGATCTATTTTATATTAAAAAAGACAAAACACACTCTTTTCTGTCAACATATCTTATTTTCCTAAAAATCTCACTTTTCTGACCGATTTTTGCTTTTTCAACTCCCCTATTTGATACAAAATATTTATTTTGTATCATTACTTGATTTTTTAAAGGTACTGTGATATAATGGTATTGCCCTACCGAAATGAGAGTATTTTTTTGGCAGGAAAAAAACTGTAAGGGCGGTTTAATATGCACAAGGAAGAATTTCATACTCTGCCTCAGAGCGTAATTGAGTTTTTGAATTATCTGTCGGTTGTCAGGAGCAAGTCCGAGCTTACTGTGCTTGAATACGCTTCCGACCTCAGACTTTTTTTCAGATTTATGCTTGTTTACCGAGGAATTGTTGCAAAGGATACCGAATTTGAAAAAATTGATATCAGCTTTATTGATCTTGATTTTATAAAAACCGTTAAAATCTCAGACGCTTACGCATTTCTCTCCTATTGCAGAAGCGAAAGAAAAAACGATTCGGCTTCAATCGCAAGGAAGGTTTCCTCGCTGCGTGCATTTTTTAAATATCTTTGCGTTAAGATGAAGCAAATTCCCGAAAATCCTATGGAGGAGCTTGAATCGCCCAAGCTGAAGAAAGCTCTGCCAAAGTATTTATCGCTCGAGGAAAGTATTCAGCTTCTTGATAGTATTGACGGCAGAGATAAAGAACGTGATTATGCAATTATTACTATCTTTCTCAACTGCGGACTTCGTCTTTCCGAGCTTTGCTCCCTGAATTATTCGGATATAAAAACCGACGGTACAATGACCGTTACGGGTAAAGGCAACAAGGAGCGAACGATTTACCTTAACGAGATGTGTGTAAATGCTGTCAAGGAGTATATGAAAGTTCGTCCTGTTGACGGAGTTAAGGATAAGCACGCTCTTTTTCTATCCAACAGAAAAAGCCGGATCAGCCCTAAGACTGTCCAGCATATTGTTGAAAAATTTATTGAAAAATCAGGGCTCGGCGACCGAGGCTATTCCACCCACAAGCTCAGGCACACCGCCGCAACCCTTATGTATCAGAAAGGCGGCGTTGACGTACTGCTGATAAAAGATATTCTCGGTCACGAAAATCTTGCAACGACGGAGATTTATACTCATATCGTTGACGAACAGCTCAAAGACGCTGTTTCCTCTAACCCTCTGAATAAATTAAAAAGCAAAAAGACTTCCGAATAGATATTCCAACACGGTTTTAACAGCCGAAGCAATAATTACAAATATAAAATTCCTGAAGAAAGATTTATAGAAAGTATTAAATCCGTAATTCAGGAATTTTCCTGTTTTAGAGATACTTTTGATTATGTATTCGGACATACATATGCTCTCACGGCAGCAAAGAACGATTGCAAGCAGACAAAGCACTCCGTAAGGGAAAATCATAATAATGCAGTAAGCCAGTCCTTTAAGCGTGTATTCATTGTACAAATGATATGACACACAGCCGATAAGATAACCGTACACAAGAGGAACGGCATTGGTTATAAGAGAACCGAAAACCGAAAGTCCGAGAAAGAAAACTACTGTCAAAAAAATTGACGGTAATATAAGATAAAATATGAAATCGGAGCCGAGAGACATCGCATCTCTGCCGAGTACAACATTGTTGAAATAACCGGTTACGGCTTGGAACAGCCTGCCCTCCCCTTTTCCCGTGAAACAGCCTGTCAGAATCCCTGCCAAAGAAAAAATGACAGGGATAATAATTTTCCAATTTGATAAAATATCCGAAATTTTCAGGCTGTATTTGTGAAAATTCAGCGTTTTTTTCGTTCCGATTACAGACATAGCTTGTCAACTCCTTTGTAACAAGTTATGCCGCAATATTTAAAAAAATACCGAAGAAATTAAGTATTTTCAACCCAAATCAGGCTTGTCAATGAATGTTACGGTACAGCGGTCGGAATGATCCGTTTCAAACACGATTATCTCGTTTTCATCCGGTTTCAGCATCGGCGCAGGAACATAAAGTGTTTTCTGCGGCCCTGCGGTGTTGAAATATCTTCCGAGATTGAAGCCGTTGACAAATACAACTCCCTTTGTAAAACCGTCAAGTCTCAGAAACGTGTCGCAGGGTTTTCCGTCAATATTCAGCGTACCCTTGAGGAAAGATGCGACGTTTACCTCACCTGTTTCCTTATAAAATTTCAGCTCGGAAAGGTTGTCGAGCGGCAGAGGATACATATCCCAGCCGAAATGATACTGAAGCCCGAATCTGACGCCCCTGATGCCCTTTCTGTCCATTATTTTCGGTCCGTAGTTCACTCGTCCCATATTCTCGCAAAGTATGTCCAAACGGCAATTCTCGCCCTTTTCAAGAGAAAAGCTGACGGGCTTGCCGTCCCTTGTGCGTTCGTAGAAGCCTTTGTTTTCGCCGTCAATGAAAACAACCGCCCTGTCATGAACTGCGTCGAATTTGATTTCATTTTCGTTTCTCGGCCCGTCAACAACGGTTGAATACAGGGTGAAGCCGTAATATTGACCGATATCCTCCATAAATTCGGGAGATGCCGAATGAACAGGCTTTGAAAGTAGCTTTGCGGCTTCAAAAATACTGCACCTTTCATCAAGAATAACTTCACCGTAGGCTTTTTTCTCAGAATTTTTTACAGTCAACTCCGGAAGCTTACCGAACTTTTCTTCGATAATCCTGCGTACCTCAAAATATGCCGGCGTCAGGTCGCCTGCCTCGGACAATAGAGCGTTATAATCATAGCTTGTTATTGTCGGCTCGTATTTATCGTAATAATTTGCACCGTTCATAAAGCCGAAATTTGTTCCGCCGTGGAACATATAAAAGTTAAGTGAAGCACCGCAGTCTATCATATCCTTGAACAGCTTTGCAACCTCTTTCGGATCTCTGACATGGTGTTCCTCATACCAGTGGTCGAACCAGCCAACCCAGTATTCACCGCACATCAAAGGCTGATCCGGACGGAAATCATTGAGAACTTTGAAATTTTCTTCAGGATGTGAGCCGAAATTTGCAACACACGGATAATCGGGCAAGGTTCCGCCCTGAAGCATCGAATAAGAAGCTCCGTCCGATGTGAAAAGCAGACAGTCAACCCCGTTCTTCTTATATATATCGGCAATTTTCTGCATATATTCATGATCGTCGCCATAGCTTCCGTACTCGTTTTCAATCTGCATCATAATAATGTTTCCGCCGTTTGTTGAAAGCTTGGGAACAATACGGCGCAACAGCTCGTTATAATAACGCTCAACCTTAGAAATAAACAGCTCGTTATTACAGCGAACCGTCATATCCTTGTAGTTCAGAAGCCACGCAGGAAGTCCGCCCATCTCCCACTCGGCGCAAATGTACGGACCTGGACGGAGAATAACGTATAGTCCAAGCTCCCTTGCGATGTCGATATACGCTTCAAGATCAAGCATACCGGAAAAGTTGAATTTACCCTCCAGCGGCTCGTGCAAATTCCAGCAGGTGTAGGTTTCGACCGTGTTAAAACCACATTCCCTGAGCTTTAAAAGCCTGTCCTTCCAGTATTCTCTCGGTATTCTGAAATAGTGCATTGCGCCCGATATTATTGTAAATTCCTCGCCGTCGAGGAAGAATTTATTTCCTTTGTATGTTAAGACCGACATACTATCACCTCAAAAAAATTATACAGGATAATTTTGTTCAGGTCAATAAAAAAGGACTGCCGAAGCAGTCCTTTTTTGAAAATATTTATTTTGTGCCGAAAATTCTGTCGCCTGCGTCACCGAGACCGGGAACAATGTAGCAATGCTCGTTTAGCTTCTCATCAAGAGCCGCGCAGTAAATATCAACGTCGGGATGAGCTTTTTGGAGAGCGGCAAGTCCTTCCGGAGCGGCGATAATACCCATAAACTTGATCGACTTGGGATTCCTTTCCTTGATAAGAGAAATTGCGTCGATTGCAGAGCCGCCTGTCGCAAGCATCGGATCAAGAACGATAACGTCACGCTCAGAAATATCAACAGGAAGCTTGCAGTAATACTCAACAGGCTTGAGAGTTTCAGGATCACGGTAAAGACCGATATGACCGACACGAGCCGACGGAACGAGAGAAAGAACGCCGTCCACCATGCCTAAACCTGCTCTGAGGATCGGAACGAATGCAAGCTTTTTGCCCTCAAGATTGTGAGCGACGCATTTGCAGATAGGTGTTTCGATCTCAACCTCCTGAACCGGAAGATCTCTTGTAGCTTCATAGCACTCAAGAGTTGCGATCTCACTTACCAAAGATCTGAAATCCTTGGAGGAAGTGTTTTTGTCTCTGAGGATAGAAAGCTTATGCTGGATAAGCGGATGGTTGGTAATGGTGACTGTTGACATATTTATACCTCCGTTAATTAAAATGTACCGTTTTCAATCGCCGTAATCTGATCTACACGTCTTTGATGACGTCCGCCCTCAAATTCAGTATTGAGGAAAACATCGACCATCTCATTGGCAAGTCCTGCGCCCACAACTCTGCCGCCCATGCAAAGAATGTTTGCATCGTTGTGCAGTCTTGTGTATTTTGCGCTGAAATAATCGGAACAGCAAGCAGCGCGAACACCTTTTACCTTGTTTGCCGCCATGCTGATGCCTATTCCCGTGCCACAGCAGAGAATACCGAGAATCTTTTCATCGCTTTTTGTTACGGCATTGCCGACCTTAAATGCGATTTCCGCATAATCAACGGAATCCGTGCTGTGAGTTCCGTAATCGGTGATCTCGTAACCACCGACCTCCTCAAGATGCTTTTTAATAGCCTCTTTAAGCTCAAATCCGCCGTGATCGGCTCCGATTGCAATTTTCATTGTTACACGCCCTTACTGAGTTTTTTATTCAATTCACGCTCTGCCTGAGGAAGTCTGAGATATTCGGGTACAAGCAAAGCGCTGTCGATATATTGATCCCGGGAAGCGTTCATTGCGCAGAAGCAAACGCCGACAGCCGACTGAAATCTGTCTGACGGAGCGGCTATGCGAATATCGCTGTCCCCATTTAATTTATTATAGCATATTTCCGCACCGTCGCCAACAAAAAATTTAATTTTTTTATATTTTTTGAGTTCTTCGGTTACATTTTCAATAGAATCTGCGTTGTCCGGAGTTAATCTTGTTATTTTACCGTCCGTAATATCGAATATAGCATTGTAAACCTGATTGCACCTCGCGTCCATCACACAGCAAGCAATGCAGTCGGTATCAACAAGATTATAAGCCATGGATTCAAGCGTCGATGTGCCGCAGACGGGGATTTTTTTGACATCAGCAAGCCCCTTTGCCGCCGCAACGCCAATTCTCACTCCGGTGAAAGAACCGGGACCTTTGTTTACGGCGATCAGGTCAATATCATCAAGAGAAGTATTTGAATACTTTAAAAGACTTTCAATCATCGGCATAAGTGTCTGAGAATGTGTAAGTCCGGTATTCGTATAAAAGCAACCTAAAATCTTGTCTGCATCCGTTATTGCTGCGGAAGCTGATTTTGCCGAGCTGTCAATGCCCAATATTTTCATTCAAGATCAACTCCCTCAATTTCAATAATTCTTTCATTTTCGTTTTCACCGTGCCTGAAGGTGACTTTAATTGAGTTTTCGGGCAAGGCGTTTTCGATGTTTTCACTCCATTCAACAGCAAGTATTCCGCCGAAATCAAGATAGTCGAAAAATCCTGTTGAATAGAGGTCGTCCCAGCTTTCGATCCTATACATATCAAAGTGATATAGTGTATTAGTCTTTCCTCTGTATTCATGGACGAGAGCAAAGGTCGGACTGCTTACTTCTTTTTCATCAATTCCGAGACCTCTTGCAAGACCGTGGGTGAAGGTCGTTTTGCCCATACCCATTCCGCCGAAATACGCTACAACATCTCCGCTTTTTAAAACAGAGCCGAGCCTCTCCCCTATTCTGTGGGTTTCTTCAACGGAATTGCTGTTAAATATACGCAAAAATATCACCTCCGAGATATTATACCACATTTTTTGATGTTGTAAATATCCGAAGATGATATAAATTTATCAGAATCTGAAATCACGTCTGTCAGAGGATTTAATAGCCTCTATATTCTGACGGGCGATCTCTCTGACCTTTTCTTTTGGAATTTTTTCAAGCTCACGGTCAATCATCTCAAAACCGATCTTCTTAGTCTCCTCCGAAGCGTAGTCAATGAGATATTCGGTGAGCGTCATAAGCGCATTGGGATGACAGCAGTTGAGAATCTGACCGCTTTTGCAAAGGCTCATAAATCTGTCGCCTGTTCTGCCCTCACGGTAACAGGCGGTACAGAATGACGGAATATGATCCAATTCCATAAGCCATCTGACAACCTCGTCAAGCGTTCTCTGATCGGAAACATCGAACTGCTCCGAATCGTGAGGACGCTCCTCGTCACAGTATCCGCCGACAGAGGTTCTTGAAGCTCCGCTGATCTGAGAAATACCGTAATCGAGCACCTTGCCCCTGACGGCTTCGCTCTCACGGGTGGAAATAATCATTCCGGTATAGGGAACGGCAATTCTGATACAGGCGATTATTTTAGCAAACATATCGTCTGCAAGGCTGTTGTCAAATACATCGGGATCAATGTCGTCTGCTCTTTTAACACGGGGAACGCTGATTGTATGAGGACCTACGCCGTGAGCCGCTTCAAGATGCTCGGCGTGCATAAGAAGACCGGCAAATTCATATTTATAACCCTCAAGTCCGAACAGAACGCCGAGACCGACATCGTCAATGCCGCCCTCCATGGCTCTGTCCATAGCCTCGGTATGATAATCGTAATCGTGCTTAGGTCCCGTCGGATGAAGCTCAAGATAGCTCTTTTTATTGTAGGTTTCCTGGAAAAGAATGTATGTGCCGATGCCCGCCTCCTTGAGCTTTCGGTAATTCTCAACCGTTGTGGCGGCAATATTGACGTTTACACGGCGGATATCTCCGTTCTTGTGATGAACCGAATAGATGGTTTTTATACATTCGAGGATATACTCAATGGGATTGTTTACCGGATCCTCGCCCGATTCGATCGCAAGACGCTTGTGTCCCATATCCTGCAAAGCGATTACTTCACGCTTAACCTCTTCCTGAGTGAGCTTTTTCCTTGCAATATGCTTGTTCTTCATATGATACGGACAGTAAACACAGCCGTTCACACAGTAATTTGAAAGATAAAGAGGAGCAAACATAACAATACGGTTGCCGTAAAAAGCAAGCTTAATTTCGTTTGCAAGCTTATACATTTCCTCAATCTTTTCGGGAATGTCGCAGGCAAGGAGAACGGACGCTTCCCTGTGTGTAAGTCCGGCGCAGGTAACGCCGTGCTCAGTCTTTTTTGGGCGTGCCTTTTCAAGCAAAGCGTCGATCAGCTCAACGTTATGCTTGTTCTTCTCTGCATATTCGATTGTTTCGAGGATTTCTTCGTGATTGATAAATTCCTCTGCTTTGAGTGATTTGGGGTTGTAAACTGCCATAATGATTTCCTTTCCTTTAAGTCAGAATTTCTTTCTTTCAGATAAAATTCCAAAATAAAACCGTATCCATCAAGAATACGGCAAAATAGCACAAAACGTTTCTTTCGCCTTAATTATTTTCAGCGTCAGGGAAGTCTCGCATCGTTATTTTAATTATAACACGCTTTTATAAAATGTCAAATAAAACTTGAAAAATCCTTTTGGAGCATATATAATAAATACTGTTCCTTTCGGAGGTGAAAAGATGGGAAAAATTATTTATTGGTTAAAGGATTTTATTAAGGGTACGGATAAAATTTTGCTCGGACTTTGCACACTGCTCTCTGCTATCGGCATACTTATGGTTTACAGCGCAACGAGAGTCAATCTGACAGAGGATCAGATTTTTTCCCGTGATGCAAAGACGATGTTTCTTGCGGTTATTATGGGAATTTTTGTTTCCCTCGTTATTTCATATTTTGATTATGAGGCGGTCGCCCGGCTTTGGCCTCTCATTGCAGTCGTTTGCCTTGGATTGATGCTGTCGCTGTTTGTGATAGGCAGTTCTCCCGAGGGACGTGACGACGCAATCTCATGGATTAAGCTCGGCAGTTTTTATTTTCAACCGTCGGAGCTTCTGAAGATTGGCTTCATCATCACCTTTTCGGTTCACCTTGAAACTGTCGGCAGTGAGATAAACAAGCTCAAAAACGTTATCCTCCTCGGTATTCATGCAATGATCGCGGTAGGACTTGTTGTTCTCACGGGTGATATGGGCTCCGCTCTTGTCTTTATGTTCATAACGATCGGTATGCTGTTTATGGCAGGGCTTCAGTTAAGATATTTCATCTTCGGCGTCGGTGCGGTTGCTTTGCTTGCTCCTATTGCATGGTTTGAAGTGCTTTCAGACTTCCAGAAACAGCGTTTTATGGCGATATATTCGCCCGATTCTCTCACCGAAGCAACCTATAACGAGGTTATCTTCCAGCAGGAAAGAGGAATGAACGCAATCAGCTCGGGCGGTGTTTTCGGAACGGGACTTTTTAACGGCACATATACTCAAAACGGACTCGTTCCCGAAAGCGAAAACGATATGATCTTTTCTGTTGTCGGAGAGGAGCTTGGATTTGTCGGCTCTCTTGTCGTTCTCGGACTTTTACTTGCAATAGCTATCAAGATACTTGTTGTAGGCAAAAAGGCTGTATCGGTCACAGGAAAGCTCATTTGCAGTGCTGTTGCGGTGATGATAATAACACAGGTTGTTGTAAACGTCGGAATGTGCTTAAAGCTTCTTCCTGTTGTTGGCATTACGCTCCCGTTTATGAGCGCAGGCGGATCGTCAAACCTATGTATCTACATTGCTATCGGAATGGTGCTGAGCGTTTACCGATCCTCTCAGTTCAGAGAGCCTGTTGAATTTAAGTACGGTAAGCTGTTTACTCCGTTTTCGGAAACTTATTGAATATAAAAATTAACGGTTGTATCACACGAAAATGATACAACCGTTTTCTTTACCATTTATTGTGAACACGTTCGGCAAATACAACCTTATCCTTTACTTCAATAACTTTGCCGTCATCAAGCACAGCCTTACCTGAAAGCTTGCCGAAAACCTGATGCGGAAGCATACAGATAAGCTTGAGATCAAGCGGAGCAACTCTGTCGATTATCGGTTTAAATTCCATTTCAAACCGTCCGTCATTGCTTGTAAAAGTCCAAGGCTCGGTATAGAAGTATTCGCCGTTTCTTTTGGGAATATTGAATGTCACCTGATCGAGCTTGTGAGACTTTCCGTTATAGAAAAGCATATTTTCGCTTGCCGCCGAGGTGTCACCGAAGCCGTAACCGATGTTGAAGCCGAATCGGCTGCCGTCGTCGAGAATCATCTGTCCGCTTCCCCAGTACCAGGTGTTGTCGTAAGTCCAGACTCCCCTGCCCCAGTCAAGCGTTGCAAGCGATTGATTGTCTTCGTTAAACTCCCAGTGCAGGTCGCCAAAGGTCATTTTACCGTTTGCACGCATACAGTTGATCTTCTGATTATAGTAAAAATGTTTGTCCTTATCAAAGGGAGTGGCAATTACCATGCTTTCTTCGGGAATGTCGGTCAAGGTGACGTCAAAGGTCAGGAGCTTGCCCGAGTTGCAGTAGTTACCGTATGTACCGTAAAGATGCCGTGTTTTTCCGTCGTTTTTAAAGGTCATGTCACAGGTTCCGACCTTAGCGTGAACATCACCCTTTTCACTTGTGGACGGTAAATTCATTTTTCCCATCGGAAACGCACCTATCTCGCTGTCATTCATCTGAAACGGCTTGTCTTTGAAGCCGAGAAGCGAAATGCTCAGACAACTGACATAGCCGCTGTCTGAAAGCGTCAGACACAGACCGTAATCCTGATTGCCGATATAGTAATAGTCCCATTCCTTGATTCTGATTTTTGAGGCTTTAATATCGTTTCTGCTGTATTCCCAGTAAAGTTTTTTTGCAAATCCCGGCTCTGTAATGTTTCCGTTTGCGTTGAGAAGCTTCTGTTTAGAGGTTATTTCGTGCTGTGTAAACTCTGACATAGTATTCTCCTTTCAAAAAACTTTGGTTTAATGCAATTATTTGCCCGATTTCATCTTTTTAAGCTCACGGTAATCAATCAGCTTAAAGCCGAGCGACTCAATGTGCTGTTTCGTCTGAGGATCCTTGAGAAGCTCGTATTCCCAGACTCGCCTATGCCATGCTCCGGACGCACCTTTAAGATCCTCGGTCGGAAGACAGGGATGCATATAGGTTTCCGTTACCGCACCGTCGGGGAAGGTTTTATAAAGCTCATAGATATACTCTTTGAAATTATCATAGCTGTCGTTCTGAGGGCCGCTCCATTCGTTCGGAATAAGGTAATCGGGAATTGCTGTACCGCTCTGTTCTGCGGCGGCTACAACCTTATCCAACAGACCGAGTACAACTTTCTTGTCAACCTGAATATCAAGCATTGAATTGTTGAACTGTTCATCGGCAAGGTTTGCAGGGAAACGGAACGGAAGTCCGTATTCTGCGGCAAGTCTGAACGCAACGTTGAGCAATTCAAAACGTCCTGTTGCAACGCCGTAAATAGAGCCCATATGATTGTCAAGGTGTGACGGCTCAAGTCCGAGCTTTTTCAGCAATTCAATCTGAGCCTTTGCCTCGGCATAAACCTCGTCAAGATCGGCGTGCTTTTCAAATTCGTCGCTCTCGTGGTGCATATATCCGAATTCGTCACGCAGGCTTTCCGTATTTTGGTGTGCAACGGGTCCCCAGCGGTAGGTGCTCCACTCGTTCGTAAAGGTCCAGTGAACGCCAATACAAAGCTCGGGATTTTCCTTTGCAAACCTTACTGCTTCAGGCGCCCAAGGACACGGTGCCATAATTGTCGATGAGGTCAGCGGACTGTCAGGATCTTTAAGCAAATCGAATATTGCAAGGTTTGCTCCTCTGAACGAGCCAAAATCATCGGCGTTGATTATCAGATATTTTGACATATAATCACTTCACTCTCTTTCCGCTCTTTTTTCTTTCTTCAATTTCCGTAACCATCTCTTTCTGCTTCTTCTCTGTAATGTTATAGAAGAGCATCGGAATGATTGTGCCGACCATGCTTATTGCGCCTGCAAGAATGAGGATATTCCAGAGAAGCTGTTTGCCCTCGGGAGAAATTGCGGGATTGGCTTCGGGATTGATACCTGCCCAACTGTAAGAGAACACACCGATAAACGCGCCGAGAGCCATACCGATCTTGCTGATAAAGGTCTGCATTGCAAAGCAAATGCCCTCGCCTCTCTCGCCTGTTTTCCACTCAAGATAATCGACCGTATCGCCGATCATAGCGTAGGTGATAATGTTGTTTACTCCCTGCGGTATTCCGAGCAGAACAAGTCCGACAGCGTTGAAAACGAGCTTCCAAGGAGCGTCATAGCCTACAAAGTACATTGCAAACATTACGACTGCGCCGAGAATATGAACGTAGATATATGCCCATTTTTTTGTAAATTTCTTAGTCATCCACGGAACGAGTACGGAAGCAACAAGTCCGCCGGGCACTACAAGCAAGGTAATAACGCTGAAAATACCCTCGTTGTTAAGAACGTACTTCGCAAAGTAAAGTCCGCCCGTGTATGAATAAACCATTCTCGCTCCGCCTAGAATACCTGAAAGAACGACAAGAAGAAGCTGTTTGTTCTTGAAAAGGAGCTTGAGATTATGTCCGAGTGACGGAGGAGCTTCTGTTGTGGTGAAGCGTTCCTTTGTGTTTTTAAAACCGTAATAGAACATCGGAATTGCAAGCAGGGCAAGAACAACCGCACATATGAAATAAGTCCATTTTAAGGTTTCTGCATTCTGCATAATAAACTGCGGCAGAACATTTCCTTCTGCGTCCTTATACTTTGCGGTTACAGCACTTGTAATGATGGGAACGCCGACAGTAACAAGACCTGCGCCGAGAGTACAAACAAGTCGTGCGAAGGTAAGAATGTTTCCCCTGACTACGGTGTCGTTTGTCATACAGGTTGAAAGTCCCCAGTACGGAACGTCGGCAACGGTATAAACCATAGACCATATAACATAAATTACGGTAATGATAAAGAACGTTGTTTTAGATTTAGCTTCAAAGAACGGACAGAAGCAAAGAATAGTCGTTGCGGCAATGGGAATAGCCATCCATTTAAGATAGGGACGGCACTTGCCCCACTTTGTTCTTGTTCTATCAACGATTGAACCCATAATAGGATCGTTAAGAGCGTCAAAAATTCGGGTAAAAAGCATCAAGAACGCAACCGCCATTGCGCCTGAGATCGTCTTAAAAAGCTGACCTTTTTCCGCTGCGCCGAAAAGTAATGCGTCGGTCATAAAAATCGTAAGATATGAACCGATAATGGTACAGATAAAATTCTGACCGAAGCCTGTGACGCTGTAAGCAATAGCCTCTTTCGGCTGAACGCCTTTACCGGGAGTTGTGCCGAAAAGCTTATGTAAGAAATTGCCAATTGCCATAAAAAACCCTCTCTCTTTTTGCGAGAAAAACTCACATATAATCTTTAATAATTTTATCACATTTTATGATTGTTTGTAAATTAAAAAACAAAAAACCTACTTTTCATACAAAAATCAAGCAGGTTTTTTATTATATATTACTAATGATTATTTTTCTATACAAAAAGCAAAACTGTGTATATTAAACAATTCAGCGAGCTTGTCTGAATTTTTCATTTAATGATTCTTTAATTCCCTCGCAGATTTCGACTACCTTAAATCTGATCTCATATTTAGGACTGCTTTCGACAAGCTTAATTTCATCTTCGGTAAAAATATTTTCAATTTCATCCTTTTTATCTGCGGCAGGCACGCACATCGGCGGAAACATAACGCACCACCAGTTATGACCCTCACCTGATCCGATTACAACACGCAGGGCAAGATACTTACCGGCAGGCAGGGTGACTGTTTCATAGGTTCTCGTGGTAAAATACTCTCTCGAAAGAGAGATTTTCACGTCGTAATCAAATCCCGAAGCTCGGATAAATTCTTTAGCAGACTTTTCCAAAGCCGGAATTTGCGGCTCAATTTTTTTAACGGCATTTTCCACATTAACGCTCCCGTCAAAAATGCTTTTACCCTCCTCAAGCAGAAAATCTCTTAGTCGTATTTTTAAATTTTGATCTACGCTTGAATCTGAATTTGCAATAACATGAAGCCTCAGAACATCGGAACGGATTTGCTCGGAGGTTTTTGCAAAGGAACATATCGAAAAGATTATTGCCACAATCATACTTACGCAAATTGAGATTTTTATTTTCTTTGAAAAAGACATACAGTCAACTCCTTACTTCGTTTTCGGGTAAAGTGTTGACTGTATTTTTCTGTATTATTCATACATTTCCAGAATTTGGGCAGATTTTTCCTTTACGGCATTCGCCAAAGATTTCGGCATAATAACCTTGATATCCGTGCCGTACTGGAGTATCCAGTTTACAAGACCTTCGCTCATTTCAACGGTTGCCCTGATGCGGAAACGATCATCCGAATCGGTTTTAATAGGAACATCCTCGCCGAATTTTTCAATGATCTCATCAAGAATAAGGTTTGAGCAGGATAGAGTAACGACCTCCTCCTCGCCCGAAAACATATTGAAAAGCTTGTTGGAATAATCGGCTATATCAAACTTATCCTTATACGGAGAAACCTTTGAAAAATGCTTGGCGTCGTTGTCCATCTCAGTAATTTCCATTATTCTGTCAAGTCTCAGATGCATAAGGTTTGCGTACTTGTCGTTATTGCAGATTAGATAATAATGATCGTTCGACCAAAGCATTGCATAAGGATTGACGACGAAAACCTTGCCCTCGCTCCTGACAAGATATTTTTTCTCAATAGAACGTCTTGCATAGCGGATCTGAACCTGTTTTCTTCCTTTTATCGACTTGTCAAGAGTACGGATAGTTTCGTACAGATCTTCCTTATCGGTCTTGGTGCTTCCGTTGATATAGATCTGCTTTCTAAGCTCCTCCTCCTGATATTCGCTGACCAGACTACCGATCTTATAAATAAGACTTTTAGTATTCTTTTCGGAAATGAATTTAGCCGCCTGAACTGCGTCAATCAGAAGTCTGACCTCGGGTACGCTGAAGTTCCTGTTTCTGAGGTAATAGCCTCGCTTTGGAGTACGCACGTTAACGATATCCATTCCGTATTCTTTCAGATCGTCAATATCACGGTAAATAGATTTCCTTTCGCATTTTACTCCGTATCCGTTAAGCATTTCAATGAGCTGTAAGGCGGAGTAGGTATGGTTTTCGTCAGTCTGTCTGTTAAAGATATCGGCAAGGAACAAAAGCCTTAGATTATGATCTCCTTTATTCATTGAAACCACCTCAATACTTTAATTTTGCGTTGATCTCCCTGATTGTGTCGGCATCAATTTTTAAAAGCTCACGGTCATATGTATAAATACCGTTGACCTCAAACTCAACGTCGCTGACCTGAGTATATACCGTTGCGCTGAGACCTCTGCGGATATTTGGTATAATCTGCTTTTCGAACAGCCTTTTATAAGCCCTTGTAAGCGATTCTTTTGTCTTGAACATAACGTAGCCAAAGCTTTTTGCTCTGTTCCAGACGTGATTTTCGATTATGCGGCTGTAACCTCCGAATTCGCTGAGAACAAGAGGTCTGCCGTCACCTCTCGGCGGTATAAACGGCAAAATATACTGATGTACGCTTTTAAGCTCGGGACCCTTCTGATCGTGCCAGCCGCTTGCATGGTCAACAATTCTTGTCGGATCATATTCCTTGACTGTCTCTCCGATCCTTTTTGCATCAAACTGTCCCCAGGATTCGTTGAACGGAACCCAGCAGCCGATTGACGTGCAGTTGTAAAGATGATCTATTGTTTCATAAACAGAATTTTCGTGCTCTGTTCGACATTCCTCATTATCAACACCGAACCACTTATAATGTTTGTCCGAAACGCTTCTGATAAAAAGGTTAGGAAGTACACCGACAAAAAACATATCAATTTTCTTTGCTCCGCAAACCATATCCTGCCATACAATCATTCCGAGCCTGTCGCAATGATAGTACCAACGTCTCGGTTCAATCTTAATATGCTTCCTGAGCATATTAAAGCCGAGATTTTTCATCTCCCGAATATCAAAGATCATCGCTTCATCGCAGGGTGGAGTCATTCCGCCGTCAGGCCAATAGCCCTGATCGAGAAGTCCTGTCTGGAAATAAGGTTTATTATTGAGATAAAGCCTCGGAACAGCCTTGTCATCATAACCGATGCTGAATTTTCTCATTCCGAAGTAGCTGGAAACGACGTCGAGAATTTTTTCATCCTCATCGCAAAGAGCAATTACAATGTCGTAAAGGAACGGATCTTCGGGACTCCATGTTCTGACATTCTTGAGCTTGACGGTTTTATCATTTTCAATCTTGCCTGCAAAAACGATATTGTCGCCCTCTTTGATAATCGCTCTGAGATTTGTTTCCTCACCGTAAGAAATCTCGGTTTCAATTCTTATCTCTGAGCAATCAAGATCTGGAGTAAGCTTTAAATTTTTAATGTGCTTTTCTGCAACAGGCTCAAGCCAGACCGTCTGCCATATACCGCTCGTTGCCGTGTACCAAAAGCCTGTGCTTTTTCTGACCTGCTTTCCTCTGTCCTGCCAGCCCGTTTCCGTGGGATCAAAAACACGGACGATAAGCTCGTTAAAGCCCTCTCTGAGGTATTCCGTGATGTCAAAGCTGAAAGGAAGATATCCGCCCTGATGAGTGCCGACGGGTTTTTCATTGACATAAACCATACAGCGCCAATCAACAGCTTCAAAATGGAGAAGCGTGCGCTTGCCCTCAAAGCAGTCGTCAAGGATAAACTTTTTCCTGTACCATATATATTCGTCAGGCTCAACCGTTCTCTCAATACCCGAAAGATAGGTTTCGGGCGCAAAGGGAACAATTATCTCGCTGTCAAAATCCCGTGGAATTTCTTCAGTTTTCGAAGTTACCGTAAAATCGAATTTTCCGTTAAGGCATTGCCAATCGTTTCTGACAAGCTGAGGTCTCGGATATTCCGCAAGCGGTTTTTCGATATCTATTTTATCCGCCCATCTTGTTTTGATATGGCTCATATTTATTCCCCCTTATATTCTTCGAGCTTTTCCAAAAGATATTTCTGAGCCTTGTTAATCCCCTCTGCCGAGGCTTCAAAGGTCATTTCCGTCATTTTATCTTTTTCCGTTTCGTCGTAGCATTTAGCTCCGATATAGTAAACTGCTTTCAGGAGCTTTTCGCCGTTTTCGTCCTTTTCAATCCAAACTCTGTACCTGAATGAGTCCGAAGTAAGACAGCCGAGATAAGGATCGGTTCCGTAAGATCCGGCATAAATATTACCGGCTCCGCCGAAAGCCATCAGACCGAGAAACCATTCGTAGGACGGCAATTTAATCTGTTCTTTCATATTAAAATTTACTCCTTAAATCAAAAAGTTTTCGCCAAAGAACGACAGAAAGTGCTCTTTTCTTCTTCAGCAGAGTAAAAAAAACTCTATCGTAAGTACACTTAAATTCGGTATAGTCAGCTTTCAAATATAGTTCGTAAAAATTGCTTAAAAGAACTCTTTTGACATATTTATAAGCCTCTATAAAACTTGAATATGTAATCGTCGAATTGATCGTGCAGGTTGTTTTATAGACAAAATTGTCATTGATATTATCAAATATTTTCTGATCGACATTCAAGCTTTCAAAATATTTCGTCTGATAATCGTGTATGTAAAGCTGGACGTCAAAACCGTTTTTAACGACGGAAGTGGTGTTACCCGGATTTACATTGTAATGATAAAGCGGAGCTGAAACAAAGCGGAAGGAATCGCAGAATTTTAAATATTCCATTACAAAGGTCATATCCTCAGCATATTTTATTCCGGGAGCAAACTTTATGTCTTTTTCTTTTATAATACTCTTTTTGTAAAGCTTGTTCCAGCAGGAATAAAACTCCTGCCTGAGAGTTTTGTGGTAAAAATCGTATGTGAAATCCTTTTTGAAATAGACCTTTTCATCAAAATACTTTCCGACATTTTTTTCATCTTTGCTTTTGATGTAATAATCACAGCAGACAAGATCGTTATCGCAATATTCAAGCATTGTCTGAATGAAGCTTTCGTCATAGCTGTCGTCGCTGTCAAGGAAGGCTATGTACTCCCCTTTTGCGGCTTCCATTCCCTTGTTTCTTGCAACGGAAACCCCCGAATTACTTTGATGAACGGCAAAAATATTGGTATATTCCGAGGCATAATTATCGCAAATACCTCCCGATCCGTCCGTCGAACCGTCGTCAACGAGGATAAGCTCTGTTTCATTGAACAGGGTTTGTTCGATTACGGAGCGGATTGCCGTTTCAAGGTATTTTTTACAGTTATAAACGGGAACTATGACGGAAACCTTACAGCTCATTTTCAGCCCTCATTCTTTTTGAAAATCTTATTGAATAATCCTTTAAGTCCGCTTGTCTCCTCAGCTTCGTTCTCGGCTGAGATTTCTTCGGTATTTTCCTCATCGTTGTTTACCGAGGAAACCCTCACGCTGTCCGTTTTGTAAACGAACATAACGCTCGAAGTCATTGTCTGAGTTTTCTTTGTGAAAATCGTATATGCTTTGCCCAGCTCAAGCCAAGCCGTCATTTTTGCCGAAAGCTCGTTTGCGTCAACGCCGGAAAGTGAGGAAAGGCTGTCCGTAGCGATAGAGCCTTTAAGGCTTGAAAGCGTGGAGTCGATAGAAGAAAGCGCATTGGTCTCGGAAAGAGATTTGAGAACATTGATCAGATCCTTGTTTTCTTCAACGGCTTTTTGCAATTCCGAAAGAGTGTTGACGGTTTTCGGAAGATTTTCAATAGCCTTTTGAACCTCGGGATCATTGAGATCGGAGGACATCTGACGAAGAAGCTCAAGTCCCTTGTTGATCGTTTCCTGGTTAGCGTCATCGCCGAAAATACTGTTGATAACATTCAGCGCATCTTCAAGACCGTCAAAATCGGCTGTTCTGATGTATTCAACAAGCACCTGAATTGCAGTGAGATTTTCCGGAGTAGTGTACTTGTTCAAGACGTTAATGAGCGCTTTATTCTGATCGTAAAGTGATGACGCCTGTTCTACAAGGGAGCTTAAATTGTTGAGCTTGTCCGGGTTTGAAGAAAGCGTGTTGAGAAGATTTGAGGCGTCTATCTGCTGCAAGCTTTTCTGAACATTCTGCAATTTCTGCAGATTGTTTCTCAGTCCGTCAACCGTGCTTGATATATCATTAAGACCTATATCAAGAGAAGCGATAGGAATGGCGGAAAACATAAAGTTACCGATCTCAAAATTAGTTACATCGGCGGAGATTACAAAGGTATCGTTGAAGGTATATTCGGAGTTCCCGTTTGACTGAATTTTGGAAAGTCCGAGACTTTCGTTAATACCCGGGAAGCCTGCAAGTACGGCATACTGATTGTTTCCGCTTCCGACAAGACGACCGTTCTCAACGCTTATATTCTGAAATTTTGTCTCGTTTAGCGAAATACCGCCGACAACAAGCATCGGATTATACATTGTCATATTGACGCCGTTTACCCTGACTGTGCTTGCGTCAACATTTTTCATCTTTACAGTAATTGCCGCCTTTCCGCTTTTGCCTGCAATATCCTTTGCGGAGATCGGCTGACCGTTAAGAGTGTAGGAAATGTCAAATTCAAGCGGCAAATTGCCGTTGTAATCGCCCTGATAATAAAGGTCGGTTGTGCCGAGATGCCATCTGAGCTTCTGTCCGCTGACTTCGGGCTTTGAATCGTCCTTTACGTTGATAATCGATGTGAGGTTTGTTACGTCGTCAACATAAACTCCGCCCTGCGGAACATGAAGCCAGTCACTGACCTTGATACTCTTTTTTGCGCCCGTGTTGTCAAGGTTTACATAAACCGTTTCGGTCTTTTTAACAGAAGCGGCAGGCGTGTTATATTTTACGGTATTTACTTCCTCCTGCTCGGTTTCTTCCGCACTCTCCGAACAGGCGCAGAGAAACAACAAAGCAACGGAAAGCAAAATGCAGATAATTCTTTTTAATTTTCTCATATCAATCATCCTCATCGGAAAAAGAAAACTCTGTAAAGCTTGTTTCTTCTTCAAATTCAAGTTTATTTATATTTATTTCTTCTGTCTTAACCGCAACGGGTTCAGCTCTGTCCTCATATGATGTCCAGCCCCTTGTTGTTTTTGCGATAAACTTTTCGCAAAGCAGGAGTATAGGCATCACAAAGAACAGGATTACAAATGCGCTGATAAGCGCTCCCCTTGCAAGCAATGAACAGATTGTTTTAACCATTGAGATACTGCAAACGAGATAAACGCCGATCGTTGCGAGGAAGAAGAGCGACGCACTCTGGAATACCGAGCGAATGGATTCCCTTGCCGCTTTTTGCATTGCCGCAGTTCTTCCGACGCCCTTTGCTGTTTCCTCCTTAAAACGTGAGGTAAGAAGAATTGCATAGTCAACGGTTGCACCGAGCTGAATGCAGGAAATTACCGTCGGAGCGATGAAAGGAATTTCCGATCCGAAAACAGTAGAAATGCCCTGATTTATCCAGATTGCAACCTCGATGGCAAAAATCAGAATAAACGGAATTGAAACTGATTTAAAGACAAGTGCAATAACTACGAAAACTGCAATTATTGAAATTAAATTCGTCACAGCAAAATCGAACTTAGTCGTTTCGATAAGATCCTTATAAAGCGCACCCTCACCGGTGATATATCCGTAATGCTCCCCGTCGGTGTAGCTTTGAATTATGCTTTCAATCTCCTCAACCTGCGAATTACACTCATCGGTCGAAGCCTCGTAAATGGAATTGACAAGCATGACCTGTCTGCCGTTTTGCTTCACAATTTCAACAAATGTGTCGGGAACGATTGAATCGGGGATTGATGTACCGATGTATTTATCATAGGCGAGCATACTGCTTACACCCTTGACGTTTTCAATTTCGTTCTCCATCCGAACAAGCTTGCTTGCCGGAATTGAATCGTCAATGATGATAAAATGGGTGGTCGTCATATTGAATTTATCTTTAAGCAAAGCTGTACCGATTGTTGTTGAAGCATCTTCGGGAAGCTCTGAATTAAGATTGTAGTTTTGCTTAACATTCATCGAAAGAAGGAGTGACGGAATTATCAGAATGAGGAACAGAACGGCAAACCGCTTTTTCCTTTTAATAATATAATCGATAAGCCTATCAAATTTCGGAGTAAAATATTTGTGGCTGTGTCGATGGATTGCATCGTCAAAAACGAGAAGAAAGGCAGGAAGAAGGATAAGGACGGACAGAACGCCTATTACAACGCCTTTAATCATAACTATGCCTATATTTATTCCGAGAGTGAGCTGCATAAAGCAAAGAGCGAGGAAGCCGAATAAGGTTGTCAGCGAGCTTCCGGAAAGGGAAGCAAACGAGCCTTTCAACGCCCTTGTCATAGCTTCTTCTTTCGTCCTTGAATATTTACGCTCCTCGTTATATCGGTTGACGAAGAAGATGGCATAGTCAATCGTAACGCCGAGCTGAAGAATTGCAGCGATCGACTGCGTTATGTACGAAACGCCCGTCATGAAGTTTGTACCCATATTGTATATAACAGCGATGCCGATTACGCCGACAATGATGAACGGAGTAACAACCGATTCCATTGTAAGCATCATCGTAACAAGAGCAAGGACAACGGCAATTATTATATAAATCGGCATTTCACGATCTGTCATTTCCTTTGTTTCGGCATTCATCGCCGAAAGACCGCTGATATAACAGTTATCGGGAAGAGCTTTCTTGATTTGTTTTACGGCTTTGATGACATCCTTGGAGGACGCCCCGTCCTCGTAGCTGACGAACATCATCGTGTATTCGCCGTCACTGCTGTAAAATACGTTCTGCATATCGTCGGGCAGTATATCTCCCGGAATGCTTGAATCAATAATACTGTCAGACCAGAGCACGGCGGAAACACTCTTGATTTCCGATATTTGATTTTTAAATTTAACAACTGTATTCGGAGAAATTTTTCCTCCGTTGTCGTCGGTCATTTTGAAAAGCACTATCGTCATTGTGCCGGCGTTAAAGTCTTCCTCAAGTATCTGCTCGCCTTTAACGGAATCAAGCCTTGACGGAAGATAGCTGAGGATATCGTAATTTACATTTGTAAAAAGATAGCCTAACAAAGACGGTATTAGCAGTAAAAGCGAAACAATAACGATTAGCTTTGGCTTTTTTACGACCAGATCGGATATTTTTCTCATTTTTTATCTCCTTGTTTAGAAACCGAACAAATTGAAAATCGCAAGCACATATACGATTAGTCCGACTACGATTACTCCGCCGAGCGAAAGCAGCAATGCCTTGACCTTTTCATACTCGTCCGCATTGAAAATGTAACGCATTACGGAGCTGAATTTTTTGCCGAAAATATCAAAATAGCCGATTGTGTACGTTTCAAAGGTTGTCGGATCCTTCTCGTCTATAACAAAAACACGGGTACCTCTTGACATCATATTGCCGTAGCTTCTGAAAGAAGCGCCGGGAGTCTGAATTATATTCACTCCGTCAATCTGACCGATGAAAGAGTTGGTGTGATCGTGACCGAAAACAAGTCCGCACACATCGCCGCACTTTTTGAGAGCTTTAAGCTGTCCGTGATCGACCTCATTGTTTCCCTCGACTTCAAAGGCAAAGCCCTTCGCTTTTGTAGGATCAAGTCTGATATATTCGTCCTCGGAAAATTTAATTGCGCCTTTGTCGTCTTTTCCGCATTTCTCAAATAATTCAAGTGTTTCGGCAATCGGAATATGCTGGAACATAAGCGACATAACAGGACCGTTGTTTTCAAGCCTGAGCCGGCGGCTGTTTCTCTCGTACCATTCGATGGTTTCCGGCTGAACTCTTGAATAGATCGGTTTTCCGTTCTCGTCCGAGCCGGCCGAATCAAGCATCCAGATATTATATTTAATACTATCCCCATCTGAGGAATAGATAGGAATATTATAAGTGTCGCAATCCACGCTGTCGTCGTCGGTGTTATACGGAACACAGAATTTATATTCGCCGTAGATCTCCGCCTGCTCTTTTTTAGATATGATGTTCATATCATCGTGGTTGCCGTAAATAAAAGCAAACGGAATTTCTCTTTTTTCAATCGGATCAAGCAGATAACCGAGGGCTTTTTTCATTCTTTTGATAATACCGCTCTTTGACTTGACGTTCTTCCGGTTACCGATCGGAGCGTCGTCAATATGATTGCCGAGGATATTATCTCCCGTCAGAACGATCAGGTCGGGATTGACCTTGTCATAGATTTTATCGAGCATCTTAAACATTCCTTTTCTCGGAATGTGCATATCCTGAGCGTCGCTGACCTGAAGAATTGTAAATTTTCCGTCGGCGTTAAATTTAAGCTTTTCTTTATACATCTTTCGGTTACTCCGTTCGTAATTCAAATATACTGTTTTATTTTATCATATCAAGCTCTTTTTTGCAAGAAAAAAGCCGTCATCTTGACGGCAAATGAAAAATTTACATTTATGTAATATCTGTTTCCTTTTTTATTCCGAAAATAAGTCGAAGTATTCCGCCCCAAAATTTCGGTCTGTCGATCATAATAACTTTCATAGAAAAGCCTCCCCTTATTTGCTGATAATGAGTCCGAGAATGATGACGGCGATTGAAAGAACGGCTACAATAAAGGATTTCGGGCAAATCATTGCAACTATCATTCCGAGTCCGAAGGCTGAAAAATAATAACCGAACTTACAGCAGCGCCTGCCTCTCCTCATAAAAACACCACCACAGCTTTTTATTATATACTATGGCGGTATTTGTTAAGTGTTACAGCTGCCAATCCTTTATATCCTTGACCTCGTTATACATCATCACATAGCTATCGTGACGTGACCTGACGATATCTCCGTCTTCGACAGCCTTGACAACCCGACAGCCCTTGTCGTTTATATGAGCGCAGGTTGAAAATTTACAGCAACCGAGATATTCCTCAAATTCGGGAAAGCAATCGGCAAGCTCATCTTTTTTTATCAGATCGTTTGTTTCAAAATCAAGCGAAGAAAAACCCGGAGTGTCGGCAATATAACCGCCGTCAACCTTGAAAAGCTCAACATGCCGTGTAGTGTGACGTCCTCTGCCGAGCTTCTTGCTGATCTCACCTGTATCAAGCTGAAAATCAGGACAGATACGGTTAATCAGAGAGGACTTACCGACTCCCGAATTGCCCGTAAAAACGCTTATACAATCTTTAATTTCCTGCCAAACGCTTTCAACGCCCTCACCTGTTTCATTTGAAACCGAGAAAGCCTTCAAGCCTGATTTCCTGTAAATATCCACATAATCGCTTGAATCCTGAAGATCGTCCTTTGTAAACACTACGACAGGCTGAACGTTTTTGTAATACGCAACAGCGGTTAAACGGTCGATTATCAGCAAATTGGGTTTAGGATCGCATACGGAGGAAACTATAACAAGCTTGTCTACGTTTGCAATAGGCGGTCTGTTGAAATAATTCCTGCGGTCAAATATCCTGTCGATTGAATTTCTTCCGTTTTCTCCGACGGAAATGCCGACGCTGTCGCCGACGAGCGGTGTAATTTTTTCCTTGCGGAAAACTCCCCTCGCCTTACATTCATATATTTTGCCGTCAGCGGCCTCTACATAGTAGAAGCCGCCGATTCCTTTAATTATTGTGCCGTTAATTTCCACTGTTATCACCAAAAGTCAAGGTAATCTCTTTATCCAATGCAACACTTACGCCGTAGGTAGGTTCCATTTTGATAACAACGCCGTTTTCCGTATCTCCGACAGGATTGATATTTTTGAAGCCCTCTTCATTAAGTCTGTTGACAGCTTCATTATACGGTAAGCCATAAACATTTGGTACTATTTTATTTGAAATAGTCGTTGTCGTATCGTTATACTCGTAAGTGGTTACGTTGCTAAGTGCAACCGGTGAAGATGTGAAATTGACATTGCACTTATATATAAGCTTTCCGTCAACAAAAAATTTGAATACAGAAGTCGGCTCATAGCCTTTGACCGTTACTTCGACAGGTGAACCGTCAAGAGTGAGATATCCGGAATATACCGTTACGTCGTCAAGCGTTGCCGTAACTGCACCCTGTCCCGTATACTCGGGAAGCGTTACTGTTATCGTTATCGACTGCTCAACAAGCTTTCCCTTGCTGACCGTAATCGTAACGTTAGAGCCCGAGGGGATTTTTGAGCCTTTAAAGGTGTTGGAAATAACATAACCCTTTGAAATTGTATCGCTGTATTCCGAATTGACGGAAACCGTGAAGCCGGAGGATGTGAGCACCTTTTTCGCGCTTGCTTCGTCAAGGTTTGAAACATCGGGAACAATCACAAGCTTCTCCTTGGTTTCATCGTACGAAACGTATTCAAGCGTTACGGTTGAATTTGCGGAAACCTTGTTGCCTCCCTTGGGATTTACACTGACAACAGTACCGGCAGCAATACCCGGATAATCCTTTTGCTCGACCTCTTTTTCCTTGACGTTGAAGCCGAGTGAGGTGAGCTTTGTAACTGCGGATACATAGTCAATGCCTATGAGATCGTCCGGAATTTCAACAAGCTCGGTATTTGTAGCGACAACCAGCTCAATAATCGTTTTTTTCGGATCAATTTTTGTACCCTTTTCGGGAGTTTGAGAAATAATCTGATTGGGAGTGACCGAGGTGTCCACCTTTTCCGAAATGTCAAAGATCAGGTCGGGATACTTGGTTTCAAATTCTTCCTCGTCATATATAGCTCCGATAAAATTCGGCACCTTAATCTGAGAATTGCCGGACAGATATCCTAACTTGAAAAGCACTCCGAAAGCAACGGTAAGAACAACAACAAGACCGGTAATAATTCCGATAAGAATCGGTATAGTTCTGTTCCTGACCTCGGGTTCTTCTTCTTCCTCATCAACAACGGGATCGACCTTTTTGATAGAATTAGTGATATTCGGTATATATTTGGTCGGCTCGTTATTTTTATAATCGTAATCAAAGCTGATAGAGGGATTTCTTCTGAATTCCTCAAGATCAAGAAGCATTTCGGCGGCGGACTGATATCTGTCGTTGATGTTCTTCTGCATCGCTTTGAGAACGATCTGCTCAAGTCCGACAGGAATCGAAGGATTGATTTCTCTTGGCTTGACAGGATCCTGCTGAAGCTGCATTATAGCGACCGAAACGGTGTTATCGCTCTCAAAAGGAAGCTTGCCCGTGAGCATTTCATAAAGCATAACGCCGACAGAATAGATATCCGCCTTGTCGTCGGTGATATCTCCCCTTGCCTGTTCGGGACTTATGTAGTGCACCGAACCGATAGTTGAGTCGGTCATTGTACGGGTTTCACTGCTTGAAAATCTTGCAATACCGAAGTCCGTAACCTTTATAGCTCCGTTTTCAAGGAGCATAATGTTCTGCGGCTTGATATCACGGTGAACTATACCCTTGTCATGGGCGTGCTGAAGCGCACGGAGGATCTGAGTTACAAAGAAAACAGCTTCCTTGTAGTTGATAACTCCCTGCTGCTGGATATATTCCTTGAGAGTTATTCCGTCGACACACTCCATAACGATAAACTGTATTCTGTCGCCGTAGCTGACGTCATACACCTTGACAATATTGGGATGGGAAAGAACAGCAATCGCCTTGGACTCATTCTTGAAACGACGGCGAAATTCCTCGTTCGCAAGAAATTCTTCTTTAAGTATTTTAACGGCAACGATCCTGTCGTCGATATTGTCGTATGCCTTATATACGACCGCCATACCTCCGACACCGATTATTTCCTGAATTTCATATCTGCCGTTAAGAGTTTTTCCAACATAATTTTCCATAAACAGATTCCCTTCTTAATTACTCACTTACGGTGACAACGGTAATGTTGTCTCCGCCGCCGTTTTCATTTGCAAGTTCTACAAGTTTATCGGCAATTTTATATTTATCCTCTGTCTTGCATATATCGAGTATAGTCTCGTCATCAACATAGTTTGTAAGACCGTCTGTACAGAGGAGAACAATATCATTTTCATTGAGCTGTTCCTGTGAATAGTCAATTCTGACATCGGGATCAACACCCAAAGCTCTTGTTATAACATTCTTTTTCGGGTGATCCTTTGCTTCTTCGGGAGATATTTCTCCCCTGTCAAGCATAATCTGAACGACCGAATGGTCGGTCGTTACCTGAGTTATACCTGAATCGGAAACAATGTAGATCCTTGAATCGCCGACATTTGAAAGATATAAGGTGTCGGCATTTCTGACGGCGAGCACTACGGTTGTACCCATTCCGCTCAGCTCCTCGTTATTCCTTGCCATTGAAAAAAGCGTCATATTAGCCGCTTCGATGGCAGAAACAATAAGGTTTTTGACGGAATTGTCATTCATACCGATGTGATAGCCGGAAGTGAGCTTATCCGAGATAACCTTAACAGCGGTTTCACTTGCAACGTTGCCGCCGTTTGCACCGCCCATACCGTCACATACTACCGCCCACGTGACCTCAGATGTCAGGTCACCGGCGGAATAGCTGTCCTGATTGTTTGCCCTTACCATTCCGACGTCGGTTTTTGCGGAAATCTTCATTGTTTTCCCTCCTTAGGGGACATTTCTCTGCTGTGTCTGCTTCTTAGCTGACCGCAGGAAGCATCAATATCTGATCCGAGGCTGCGCCTTACGGTCGCATTGATTCCCCGTGAATTTAATATTGAAATAAATCTTTCGAGCCGCTGCGCCGTACTGCGCTTGTGCGAGCTTTCTACGATTTCGTTTGCCGGAATAAGATTGACATGGCATAACATTCCCTTTAGCAGAGAGGCAAGCTCATAGGCGCAGGCGTCCGAGTCGTTATTATCCTTTATCATCGCATACTCAAAGGATATTCTTCTCGAAGTTCTTTTTGTATATTCACGGCAAGCCTCCAGAAGCTCCTCAATAGGATACTTTCGGTTGACAGGCATTACCTTTGAACGCATTTCATTGTTCGGAGCGTGGAGCGAAACGGAAAGAGTGAGCTGTAAATGCTTATCCATAAGCTCGTATATTTTCGGCACAACTCCGCAGGTTGAAAGTGAAATATTCCTCAGCGAAAGATTAAGTCCCTCGCTGTCTCCGACAAGCTCAAGAAAACGCATGGCATTGTCAAAATTATCAAGCGGTTCTCCCATTCCCATCATTACGACATGGGAAACACGGATATTCATATCCCGTTGTGCGGCATGGATCTGACCTATCATCTCCGAAGGATAAAGATTTCTTACACAGCCGCTCTTTGTCGAAGCGCAGAAAACACAGCCCATTTTACAGCCGACCTGAGAGGAAATACATAGCGTGTAACCGTATTTATATTTCATCAAAACGGATTCAATAAAATTTCCGTCGGAAAGTCTGAACAGATATTTAACCGTTCCGTCAATTTTTGAAACCTGTTTCAGCTCGATTTCACAATACCTGATCGGGTATTTCTCAATCAGCGTCTGTCTTAGCTCCTTGGAAATATTCGTCATTTCCGAATAGTCCATAACTCCGTGTACCTGAAGCCATTGATATATCTGTTTTGCTCTGAATTTCGGCTGACCGAGAGCGGCGATAACTGTCTGAACCTCGGTAAGCGTCATTGATTTAATATCATCGCAGAACAAATAAACACATCCTTACTTTATCCGTCTTACAGCGGAAATGAAGAAACCGTCACAGCCGTGAATATGCGGCATAAGGGTTAAAAAATCGGTATCGACATCGTAACGGCTTATATCAGAGAGAACACGGACGCCTTCAAAATTATCGTGTTCGGTTAAGAATTTTTCAACTATTTTCTCGTTTTCATTCGGGTTAAGCGAGCAGGTTGAATACACCATAACGCCGCCGATTTTAAGATATCGGCTTGAAATACACATTATAGAATACTGCAAATCTTGCAATTTGTCAACTTCCTCGCTTTTTTTGAATCTGATCTCAGGCTTTTTACGAATAACTCCAAGCCCTGAGCAAGGTACATCACAGAGGATTTTATCGGCAAGCGGAAAGTCGGGATTAAATACATTTCCGTCATTCCGAACGGTTTCGATATTGGTAAGACCGAGCCTTTCGGCGCCGTCCGAAATGAGCTTCAATCGGTGCTCATAAATATCGCAGGAAATTATTCTGCCTGTATTTTTCATATTTTCCGCTAAAGTGAAGCTCTTTCCTCCGGGAGCGGCGCAGATATCAATAACCGTTTCGTTTTCCTGAACGCCGAGAGCCTTACAGCAAAGCTGGGAAGCGGCGTCCTGAACATGGAAAAGACCGTTTTTATATGCTTCGGTTTTATGTACGGCACCTCCGCTTTTTACAACGGCGGAGTTTTCAACATTTCCACCGATTTCGCAGTCGAAGCCCTCCTCGGCAAGAAGGTTAATGAGATTATCAGCATCAATTTTTTCTGTGTTTACCCTGAGAACCGTATCGACAGCTCCGAATGAAGCTTCAAGAAGCTTTTCTGCGTTTTCTCTGCCGTAGCTCTTGCACCACATATCACAAAGCCATTCCGGAGCGGAGTAATTAACGCTCATACTTCCGTCGGTTTTTAATCCGTTGGAAATAATCTTGCGAAGAACTGCATTGACAAGCCCCGAAGCAAAAGCCGCACCGTTCTTTTTTGCAAGCTTAACGCTTTCGTTTACGGCGGCAGATACCGGAATTTTGTCCATAAACAGGATTTGATAAGCTCCGAGCCGTAAAGCGGTCAGCACCTCAGGCTTGAGCTTTTTTATCGGCTGAGAGAGATAAAGAGAGAGATTATAATCGAGCGTTATTCTTCTCTCCGTAACTCCGTAAACCAAGGCAGAAACAAATTTTTTATCCTTATTATCCGTATCTGCTTTGTCTAAGGCATGGTCAAGAGCAAGGTTGGAGTAGGAATTGTCACGCTGTATTTTATTAAGGATTTCAAAAGCAGTCTGTCGGGCGGATTTCATATATTTTACCTTTTAATTTCTTTTTGAATTTCCGAGTAATCTTAAAGCATAATAAAGCAGGTTGACAATTGCAGTTGCAAGAGCCGCAACATAAGTCAGGGCGGCGGCAGTCAGAACTCTCCTTGCTGCTTTGTATTCATTACCTGCAAGAATACCGGTTTCATCAATAACCTGCAAGGCTCGTTTGCTTGCGTTAAACTCAACGGGTAAGGTTACAAACTGAAAAAGAGCCACAAGACCGTAGAGCAGAAGTCCGAAAATTATAACGTAATAACCTATCGGAGAATTGGCAAGTAAAGCTAAAAAATATCCTGCGAACGCAATCAGAAGTCCGAAGCGTGAGCCGAAATTTGTTACGGGAACAAGCGCAGTTCTGATCTTGTTCGGAATATAGTTTTCAGCGTGCTGAGCGGCATGACCTGCCTCGTGACAGGCGATTCCGACAGCGGCAACCGAGGTTGAACTATATACATTTTCCGAAAGTCTGATGACCTTTTCGTTGGGAGAATAGTGATCGGTCAGCTCACCCCTGCAAGGCTCAATTCTGACGTCTGTAACACCGTAATGTCTTAGAATCAGCTCTGCGGCGGCCGCACCGGTCAAGCCTCTTGAGTTTCTGATTTTAGAATATTTTGAATATGTCGATTTAACTCTGATCTGCGCCCAGATTGCAAATAGCAAAACAGGAGCGGCAAAAATCAAATAACGTATATATTCGCTTAAAGAATAGATCATCTAATCACCTTAATCAAATTTTTCTCCTACCTCAATTTTGTGTCCTCTCAAAAAGTCTGCACAGCTCATGGCTTTTTTTCCGGGAGCCTGCACGGTAAGAATACGGATTGAGTTTCCGTCGCCGCAGGAAACCGTCAGTCCGCCGTCAACCGAAACTATTTCACCGGGCACACCCTTAGTTTTACCGGCTTTTTCACTCTTACGAAGCTTGTAAATTTCACCGTTTAATGAAGCGGTTGCCACAGGCCAAGGAGAAAGACCTCGGATCTGATCGTGGATTTTTTCGGCAGGCTTTGTCCAGTCGATAGGACAAAGCTCTTTTGAAAGCATCGGAGCGTAATTCGAAAGAGAATCGTCCTGTTTTGTCTTTTCAAGCGTGCCGTCAACAATCTTTTTTATCGTTTGCGACATAACCTCGGCTCCGAGAACCGAAAGCTTGTCGTGAAGCTCGCCTGCTGTCATATTTTCATCGATATCGGTTTCTGCCTTGATGAGCATATCTCCCGTGTCTAGACCTGCGTCCATCTGCATGGAGGTAACTCCGCTTTTTTTCTCTCCGTTGAGTACGCACCACTGAATCGGAGCGGCTCCCCTGTATCTCGGAAGAAGAGATGCGTGTATATTCACACAACCGTATTTCGGCAGATCAAGAATATCCTGCGGAATGATTTTTCCGTATGCGACAACGATTATCAGTTCGGGATCAAGCTCTTTTAAAACAGAGTAAGCTGTTCCGTCACGCATTTTCTGAGGCTGAAAAACAGGTATATTGTATTCAACCGCCTTTTCCTTGACGGGCGGAAACTGCATCTTATGTCCCCTGCCCTTTGGTTTATCGGGCTGAGTAAAGACTCCGACAACCTCGTGACCGTCTGAAACAAGTCTTTCAAGACACGGAACGGCAAACTCGGGAGTTCCCATAAAAACAATTCTCATATTGAAAGCTCCTTTCCTTATGAAAATCAGTTGCTTTCAAGCTCACCGACAAGATGGCTGGTGTAAAGTATGCCGTCAAGATGATCAATCTCGTGACAGAAGCACCTTGCCTTGAGGTCAGAGCCTTTGTAAACGCACCATTTGCCCTCTCTGTTCTGAGCCTTAACCATGACGGTCTTGGGACGTTCGGTAATTCCGAATTTTCCCGGAAGAGAAAGACAGCCCTCCTCCTCGTGCTGTAATTCGGGTGAACGGTCGGTGATTTCGGGATTGATAAGCTCAAGATAGCCGTCGCCGCAGTCCATAACGACCACACGGCGAAGTATGCCGACCTGCACGGCGGCAAGACCGGCTCCCTTTTCCTGATAAAGAGTATCCTTCATATCGTCGAGCAGGGTGAAAAGTCTGTCGTCAAATTTTTCAACAGGACGACTTTTTTTGCCGAGAATGGGATCTCCAAATTTTACAACATTTCTTATTGCCATTATTAAACCTTCTTATATTATATTTTCCGGATTGATATCTATATAAACGGATACGCCGATAAATGCTTTTTCCGATCCTGACGCCTTGAGCATTTCACTCATCAGATCTCTGAAACGTCCGGAATTTTTGCATTTTAATATCAGTCTGTATCTGAATTTATTGCTTATTTTTGAAACTCTAGCGGCCATAGGACCAAGAGCAATTATTTTCAGTTCATTATATTCGCCGCTCAGCTTTTCTTTCAGAATATCCGTAAATTTCTGCGAAGCGGATTTAACCTTATTTTCGTTTTCACCGACAAAGCCGATAAGACAAATATCGCAGTAAGGCGGATATATGAGCGTTTTCCTTGTTTTAATTTCATCCTCAAAAAAGGCTTCATAGTCCTGCTTTGCGGCAATTTGTATTACGTCATTCTGAGGATTGCAGGTCTGTATGACAGCGGTACCCTTATACTTTCCTCTGCCTGCTCTGCCGACAACCTGCGTCAGAAGATCAAAGGTACGCTCCTGACTTCTGAAATCGTCATTGTTAAGCTGTTGATCGGCATTGATAACGCCGACAAGGGTGACGTTTTCAAAATCAAGTCCCTTTGCAACCATCTGAGTGCCGAGAAGAATATCATATTTACCGTCGGCAAAATCCCTGAGCTTTTTTTCGTGAGAATTTCTGCCGTAGGTGCTGTCGGCGTCCATACGGAGTATTCTTGCTTCGGGAAAAAGCTCGGACAGCTCGTCCTCAATCTTCTGAGTACCCGTGCCGGAATATCTAAGATCATTCGAACCGCATTCGGGACAAACGCTGGTAAACGGCTCGGAATAACCGCAATAGTGACACATAAGTCTGCCGTTTGCGTGATGATAAGTCATAGAAATACTGCACGACGGGCAGGTCATTACATGACCGCAAGCCTTGCACTCGGCAAAGGTATTGTAGCCCCTGCGGTTAATAAGCAGGATAGACTGCTTTCCGTTTTCAAGGTTATATTGAAGTCTGTCTTTAAGCTCCTCGCTGAAATTAGAGGATTTTGACAGTGCGTCCGTCAGCATATCGACTATCCTGACCTCGGGTAAAACCGAGTCTGAAAATCTTTTTGTCAGCTTGCAGACCTTATACATTCCCTGCATCGCTCTGGCGTATGTCTCAACGCTCGGCGTTGCACTTGAAAAAACAAGCAAAGCCTTATGATACGCACAGCGAAAACGGGCAACGTCCTTTGCGCTGTATCTCGGAGTCTGCTCCGATTTGTAAGTGTGCTCCTGTTCCTCGTCGATTATGATAAGTCCGAGATTTTCAAGCGGAGCGAAAACCGCACTCCTCGTGCCGACAACTATCCTGACACCGCCGTTTTTAACACGCTTCCACTCGTCCATACGCTGTCCTGCGGAAAGTGCGCTGTGAAAAACAGCGACCTCGGCACCGTAACGGCTTCTGAAAAGGTTGAGTGTCTGCGGAGTCAAGGCGATTTCAGGCACCATTACAATGACATTTTTTCCTTTTTCAAGCATCTCGTCAATGAGCCTGATATATACCATCGTTTTTCCGCTTCCGGTAATTCCGTGAAGCAGAGATGTCAATACCTTGCCCTCGGAATACTGCCTGAGCAGGCTTTCAAAAGCCGCCTGCTGTTCTTCGTTGAGAACAATTTCCTTTTTTTCAGCCGTGAAATTTTTATTTACGCACGGATCACGGTAGGCCTCATTATCAAAAATTTCGACAAGACCTTTTTTCTCAAGAGCCTGAATTACCGACGGAGTAAAGCCTGTAAAATAGCAAACCTCTTTTACCGTTGCCGTTCCGATATCGGCAAGGGTATTCAGCACTTCGAGCTGTTTTTTTGTAAGCTTTTGCGAAGAAACAAGAACTTCCCGTCCGCTTTCGGTAATTCTGACCGTTTTAACCGTAAGATCCTGAGTTCTTCTCACGGAATCATAATTCCTGAGAAGCAAATTTTTTTTCGCCATATCCTCAAGCAGGGAAAGCCGAGGCTGAAATCCGAGCTTTTTAAGGATTTTTTCACCGTCAATATAACCTTTCTGAGAAGAAAGATAATTATAAATCTGTTTTTCGTCCTCATTACAGTCGGAAATATCCGCATTGGGAACGGCGGTATAGTTTGTAACGGTTCTGCGGCACATTCCCGACGGCAGAACAGCCTTAACAGCTTCAAAATAGGTGCAGAAAGTCCTTTCCTTCAGCCATTTGACAAGCTTCAGCATCTCATCGTTAAGCACGGGAAAATCGTCAATAACCTGAGACACCTTTTTAAGCTTCAGGTCATTTGAAGCGTCATATTCCGAAACCTCAAGAACAATACCCTGCCTGTGTTTATTGCCTTTTCCGAACGGAACAAGAACACGGCAACCGGGAACGCATCTTTCATCTTCGGTAATGTAGCTGAAAGGCATATCGAAAGAAAACGCTGAATTTTCAACGGCAACAGCCGCAATTATTTTTTCGGACATTTTCTTTCAAATCCTTTCCGCCGCTTTTATAAAGCTTTAATTTCGGTATTAAAGATCCTTGATCTCGTCAGGCTCGACGATCTCATATTTTTTGCTGAGAATTTCGTCAAGGGCGATGCTGACAGGCTTCTCAACAAGGATAATTCCGTCATCCTCAGCCTCCTCGGCAATCTCTCTTGCACGCTTTGCCGTAGCTCTTACAAGCGAATAACGGCTGATGTTGTTTGAAAGCACGGAGCTTAAATCCGGATTAAACTTGAAATTCTTGTTCTGATCAAACATTTTTAAATACCTCACTTAAAAAAATACTACTTCTGCTTACTTTATGTCTTTCAGCATTTATAATGGTTTTTATATCGTCAACGGCGTCCTGAAGATCGTCATTGATAACAACGTAGTCATATTCGTCCTTACAGCGTTCAATCTCTCTGACAGCGATTTTGAGTCTGCGAAGAACATCCTCCTCATCTTCACTGCCGCGGTTGCGAAGCCTCTTTTCGAGGATCTGCATACTCGGCGGCATAATAAAGATGCTCACGGTGTCGGGATACATTTTTCTGATATTATCCGCACCCTCAACATCAATCTTGAGTATTACGGTTTCACCCTCGCTGAGCCATTTATCGACGGGAGCTTTCGGAGTACCGTAATAATTGATGCCGTAACGGGCAAATTCAAGTAATTCTTCATTCTTGACCGATTTAAGAAAAACCTCCTCGCTGACGAATATGTAGTCAATACCGTCAGTTTCGCCGTCTCTCGGCGCTCTTGTTGTCATGGAGACAGATTTTGTAATATCAAAGTTAGATTTAAAAAGCTCCGCAATTACCGTATCCTTACCCGAACCTGCCGGACCCGAAAGAATAACAAGCATTCCGTTATTCTTCATCGTCCTCATCCTCCTCATAATCCTTATCCTCATCAAGTCTGTTTGCAACGGTTTCTGCCTGCAGATAAGTCAGAATGACCTGATCGCAGTCCGTTATAATTACGGCTCTTGTACGTCTGCCGTGGGTTGCGTCGATCAGCGTGCCCTTTTCCTTGCAGTCCTGAACAATTCTTTTGATCGGTGCTGATTCCGGGCTGACGATGGCAATAATTCTGTCCGCATTAACCATATTGCCGAAACCGATATTGATAAGCTTCATATCATCACCCCGTTATTCAATATTCTGAACCTGTTCACGGATCTTTTCAACCTCCGATTTGATCTCAAGAACACGTCTTGCAATCTCAACATCGTTTGCCTTTGATCCGATCGTGTTAGCCTCACGGTTGATCTCCTGAACAAGGAAATCCATCTTTCTGCCGATTGCTTCCGTTGAGTTGAAGAAATCCTTGAGCTGAGAAATATGACTTCTCAGACGTACAGTTTCCTCGGCAACGGCAATCTTGTCCGCATATATCGCCGCCTCGGTCAGGAGTCTTGATTCCTCAACGTGGATATCTCCGAGAAGCTCCTGCATCCTTGCAAGAAGCTTTTCGTTATACTCTTTCACGGTTTCGGGCGAACGTTCCTCAACGAACTCAACATAGCCGAGAATCAGATCGGCTCTTGAAACAATGTCGTCACGGAGCTTTTCGCCCTCAATCTCACGCATTGAAATGAACTTGTCCACAGCTTTTTCGGCAACCGATTTAACTGCGTTCCAGATTCTGTCCTCATCAGCCTCAGCCTTGCGGACAACAAGCACCTCGTTCATTCTTGCAAGCAGTCCGGCATTGAGGTTATTTTCAATGCCGTAGGTTTCGGAAAGCTCGTTGAAAGCCTTGACGTATCCGTCGGCAAGGGATTTATTTACTTCAACAACCACAGTATCGTCCTCAAGGTTATCGACCTGAACATAACATTCGATCTTTCCTCTTGAAACCTTGGACTGGACAAAGGATTTCAGCTTCTCATCAAGAAATCCGTAGTTTCTCGGAACTCTTGATGAAAAATCAAAATATCTGTGATTAACACTTTTTATTTCAACGGTGATGTTCATACCGTCGATCATTTCCTGACTGCGGCCGTAGCCGGTCATACTCTTAACCATATTAAACCCAACTTCCGATTATTTATTTTTGCAGCAATGACCTGCAAGAAGCTCAGGAATTTCACCCTCAAGAATATTTTCGGAGTTTTCCCTGAAGCCGAGAGTTTTTGCAACCTCTCTGAAGCCTTCTGCCTTATAAAACGCAATATACGCTCCCCTGTTTGCGCCGTAGTTAAGCGAGCTTCTGATAAAGCCCTCCGCCGTCTCATCGTCGCAATCGGTTATTACATCAACAATCTCCATAGTATAGCCGTTCAGCCTGAAAACCGAAAAGCCACATTCCTCGGATTTGCTGATATCATATCCGATATATCCGTTTAAATTTGCGTCTGCGTTGTAAGGCACAGGCAGTTTATCGCTCATAACAGGTGAATATTTTAACATACCAAACCTCAGAATTTATTAACTTTCATTCCCGATGAAACCATAAGCTTGTGAACCTCGTCCTCGGTCAGCTCTCTCCATTTTCCGGGAGGAAGCATACCGAGCTTTAAGGAGCCCATAGAAGATCTTTTCAGCCTTGCGACCTCAAGTCCCAGAGCTTCGCACATCTTTCTGATCTGTCTGTTTCTGCCCTCATAGAGAACAATTTCAAGCACAACACGGTTGTCCTGCTTTTCGATAATATGAGCGTCCGCAGGTGCGGTCATTCTGCCGTCGATCTCCATTCCCGTGGAAAAAACCGTCAGCATATCGTCGGTGACATCGGGACGGACAGTAACGCGGTAGGTTTTCGGAATGTGCTTGGACGGATGCGTCATATGATTTGCAAATTCACCGTCGTTCGTCAGAAGCAGCAAGCCCTCGGAATCCTTGTCAAGCCTGCCTACGGGATAAACTCTTTCACCGACATCGGAAACCAGCTCGGCAACGCACTTTCTGCCCATTTCGTCGTCCATTGTAGTTATAAAGCCTCTCGGCTTGTGGAGCATAATATATATTTTACTCTTGTGAGCGGCAACCTTTTTGCCGCTGACGGTAACGGTATCACGTTTCGGACTTACCTTGTCGCCGATCTGAGCGACCTTACCGTTGATTTTAACCTTGCCCTGTGCTATAAGCTCCTCAGACTTGCGTCTTGAAGCAACCGCACACATGGAAAGGTATTTTTGAAGCCTGATTCTATCATCAGTCATTAAAAAATCTCTCCTTAATTTTACGGAAAAAGCTTTTTTCTTTCTGCTTTTGTTCAACAACCTTGACATCGGCATCGGCTGAAATATACGACGAACCGATATATTCCCCGTCAAAATAGAACCTGACCTCTCCGATTTTGTCGCCTTTTTTTATCGGTGCATAGACAAAACGGTCAAGATAAAGCTCTTGAGTAACCGTTTTGTTTTGCAGAGAAGAATATTCAAACGAATTGCATTTGATGCTCAAATTTTCAACATTTCCGCCGACAACGGAAATTGTATCAGGTATATCGGCTTCAACACACCGGAAGTTCAACACCGAGAAGCCGTAATCAAGCATCTGTCTGTGGTCGCTCCAGTCGCCGGGTGCATTAAGAGTGACCGCAACAAGACCGACTCCGTTCTTTTCGGCATAGGAAACAAGGCATCTGCCGCTTTTCTTTGTAAATCCCGTTTTTATGCCGAGGGCGTATTCATAGCTGTTCAGAAGTCTGTTGTGATTGTATAATGTCCGCCTGTACGGAGGATTTCCGTAGCTAAGCGTGGCTTTGCTCTTAGAGCATACAGAGCGGATAACGGGATTGTTCACGGCATATCTGCCCAAAAGAGCCATATCGTAAGCAGTGGAATAATGTTCTTCATCGTCAAGTCCGGATGGCGTAACAAAATGGGTATTTTTCATACCGATTTCTTTTGTCTTGCTGTTCATCATCTTGGCAAAGTTTTCAACATTTCCACCGAGATAACAGGCCGTAGCGTTGGCCGCATCGTTACCGGACGGCAGTAACATTCCGTAAATAAGCTCGTAAAGAGATACTCGGTCGCCCGGAAGAAGTCCCATTGAGGTTCCCTCAACCTGAGTCATTTTCTTTGAAACGGTTATTTCATCGTTAAGCCGTCCCGATTCGGCGGCAATAAGCGATGTCATAATCTTTGTAGTGCTTGCCATTGAATGATGACTGTAAGCATTCTTTTCAAATATGACCTCTCCCGTCTGTTCGGATATTACTACGGCACATTCCGCAGATATATCAGATCCGCTGAGCGCACAGACATTAACCGTCATTATACAAAAAACAGTCAGAAAAAACAATATTTTTTTTATCATACCCTTCACCTGCCATATATAACTATATGCACAGGCTAAGGTTATTATTTAATTATTCCTCAACAAAAACGGAGTCTGTCTCGTCCTCTTTGCCGTCCTTGCTGAACTTGTTGATGATATCGCCAACCTTGTTGACAACGTCGGGAACCATACCGATAATTCTCTCTGCCGAGCTTTCTGAGCCTTCGCAGATATACTTGACGCTGACCTCACCTTTATTGATAACAAGGAAGGCAACAGGCTGAATTGTAACGCCTGCTCCGCCGCCGCCGCCGAAAAGCTCCTTGGAGGTCTTGGTCGGGAAATCCGATCCGCCCGAAGCAAAGCCGTAAGTTACCTTTGAAATGGGAATAACCTTAATTCCGTCGCCTGCGTCGATAGGATCACCGATAATTGTCTGGCAATCTACCATATCCTTGATCTTATCAATGGCTGTTGCAAGAATTCCTGATGCTGACTGATCTTTCATAGTTTAGTCCGCCTTTCTTTTTGTATTATTGTTTGATGATTTAATATTTGATATAACAACCTTTAAAAGCTGTTTTAACAAGCTGAACACAAGAGCTATTCCCGCATTGATCAACGCTCTGGGAATAAATGCGGTTTTTGTGATAAATTCAACACTCGTTTTTTCGCCGCAGTAATCGGCAAACACGTTGACCTTGTAGTCCTTGACCTTCATATTCGAGCAGATAAATCCGAGCGAGGGATAAAGTGCGGAGCAGACCTTACCGTATTTAATTGCGGTTGCCGCAGCGTCGTCCTCTGTGATATGAACATCAAGATAGAATTTTTTTATAATAACCGCTCTTTTTATAAACTTGACCGAAAATCTTTTCAACGCACTTACGCAGTTATTCAGAAGCTCGATAACTCCGCAAATTCCTTGATTGTTATAGAATGTTTTAAGAAAATTCTCTTTCTTGGGCTTAGCGGCTTCCTCTTTCTTTTCCTGCGGCTTTTCTTCTTTCTTTTCTGCCGCCGGCTTTTCCTCCTTGGGTTTCTTTTCGGGGAAAGGATAGAGAGTAAATTTAAGAAAAAGCCATGAAACCTTGCATCTTACTGCGTCGGTATATTCAAGATCAAGAACGACAGGTATGCTCAGAACAGCTATGAAGAACAGTATTATTCCGAGAATTATATATAGTGCCGTCATTCGATCACCTCCGTGGTTTATTCTTCTGCCACTTTGACAGGCTCACCCGTAATCATCTTGTTTTCGATGATCTCACCGTCTTCAAGATTTATTTCAAGCTGACCGTTAAGCTCCTCACTTTTCGGCAGCTCCTCATGTTCGGGAAGATCGGGAAGATCGTCAAGACTTGTTACGCAGAAGCATTTGAGAAATTCGGGAGTCGTACCGTAAATCAGAGGTCTGCCCGGCAATTCCAGTCTGCCTCTTTCCTCAATAAGTCCCTTTGCAATCAGCGTTCCGATAACGCCCGAACAGTCAACACCTCTGACCTGTTCGATAAAGGATTTGGTAACGGGCTGGTTATATGCTATTACAGCAAGCACCTCAAAAGCGGCGGCAGAAAGCGGCGTATTCTTTTTAATTTCAAGTGCCGCTCTGACCTGATCCGCATAATCCTGACGTGTGCAGAGCTGGTACATATTATCCATTTTAACAAGGCAAATTCCGCTGTTTATTGATTTCAAAGCTTCGCCAATGCCTCTGAGAGCTTCCTCAACAGGCTCAGTCTCACATTCAAGCGCCTGACAAATTCGCTCTGTTTCAAGCGGCTCGCCTGCGGCAAAAAGTATTGCTTCAACAGCGCCCTGCAATTCATTCATTTTCATCTATGTAGTCGTCCTCCACGTCAAAGTTAATGTCGGAATCAAGCATTTCGACCTCAAGCTCATCATCCTGCTGAGTAAGCTTTATTTTTTTATCCTTGGCAAGTGACAGGATCGCAAGGAAGGTTGCAACCATCTCGGAACGTGATTCCGCTCTTTCAAAGAAAGAGACAAAACGCTGTTTTTTCTTTCTGAAAAGGCTGCCCATTATATAACTGACACGTTCCCTGATAGGAACAATCTTGTGAGCTACAATGCCCGAAAAAGCCTCAATCGGCGGCGGAAGATTTCTTTTTCCCCTGCCGACAGCGTTTATATAAGCCTTGAGAAGCTCAAAAGGCTGATGCAAACGGGTGTATGTCATATCGGGCGGAAATTTCTCCGGCTTCCTTGAATAGTGGTCAAAACCGTCCGCCTGCTCGGCAAGCTTCTTCGCCATGATCTGACAGTCCTGATATTCAAGTAGCTCGCCCTGAAGCTCCTTTTTAAGCTCGTCCGCTTCTTCCTCGTGAACCGGCAAAAGAGAAACGGTTTTGATATAGATCAGCCTTGCCGCCATTTCAAGAAATTCGCTTGCGATCTCCATATCCTCCTCTTTCATCTGACGGACATAGTCAAGATACTGCTCTACAAGGAGAAGAATAGGTATATCGTTAATATCAATTTTGTGTTTGCTTATCAGATGCAGGAGAAGATCAAGCGGCCCCTCAAACACATCAAGCTTATACGAAATCGCTTCCATTTTTTCACCTTAAAAAATATTGTAGAATAACTGATTAAACCCGTTATAAATAAGATTTGAAAGAAAGGATAACGGATAGGTAAGAACGCCTGTCAGAAGAAGAAGGAACATTGCGATCATAATATATCTTTCGTATTTCATTATTCCGAAATAGTATTTAGTCGGCAGAATCGCAAACAAAATCCTTGATCCGTCAAGCGGCGGAATGGGAATAAGATTGAACACGGCAAGATTTATATTGATTATCGCAGAATACTGGAAAAATACATTTAGAGCAAAAATCGCCGTTGTCATTTCTCCGCCGTTTTTAGCGGCGATATTGAGGACAACATATCTCAACAAAACTGACAAAAAAGCAATTATCAGGTTTGAAAGCGGCCCTGCAAAAGCGACAAGAGCCATTGCAAGCTTTTTGTTTTTCAGTTTAGTGTTGCGAACATTAACGGGAACAGGCTTTGCATAGCCGAAGCCGACAAGCAGAATCATTATCGCACCCAAAGGATTTATATGAGCCATCGGGTTTAAGGTGAGCCTGCCGCTGAGTCTTGCAGTATCGTCGCCGAGCTTTGTGGCAACGAAGGCATGGGCGTATTCGTGAATCGGCATAACGCAGAATACAACAAATGCGCTGACGCATATTCCCATAAATATTGTGAGGGTGTTGCCGCCTCTGATTAAATTAATTAACATAATATAACTCCGATTTTATTTAATTGCAGTAACCGTTCTCGGAAGACCGCTGAGGTCGTTGAAGGCTTCTGCATATTGGGTTTTTTCAGAAAACATACGGATAATATCCTCGGTCTGATCCTCCGCACATTCAACTGCGATCGCTCCGCCGGTGCCAAGCCGATCAAGCCAGCCGTTTGCTATTTCACGGTAAAAAATCAAACCGTCTTCGCCGCCATCAAGAGCCATTGACGGCTCGTTTCTAACTTCACTCTGAAGCGAAGCTATTTCCGGGGAACGAATATACGGCGGATTTGAAAGAATGAGATCGGGTTTAATATCCGAAAGAAGCGTCCTGTCAAAGATATCGCCGTGAACCGTAGAAACATTAAAAACGCAGTTTAACCATATGTTTTTTTTGAGATAAGGAAAAGCAAGGTCGGACTTTTCAACGGCATAAACCTTAGCATTGGGCAAATGCTTTGCAACGCTTATTGCAATACAGCCGCTTCCCGAGCAAAGATCAATAACAACGGGATTCTTCTTGTCCTTTAAAAAATCAAGTGCAAATTCAACAAGCATTTCTGTTTCGGGACGTGGAATAAGAACGCCCTCACCGACGTAAAACGGCAGTCCCATGAACTCCCATTTGCCGAGAATATACTGAAGCGGTTCTCCGTTTGAACGTCTTTCAACAAGAGAAAGAAATTTTTCGGCGCAGACCGAATCGACTTCTTCGGATCTGTTGAGTAAATACTGCGTCGGATTTAAGTTAAGCACAAATTCCAAAAGGCATCTTGCATCAAAATCCGAGTTTTCTTTGCCTGAAGCTCTGAGCTTTTGCGAGCCGAGCTTTTCAAGCTCACTGATCGTCATCGTTGTCATCTTCTCCGTCATCGTTCGTCTCGTCGGGCTTATCATTTATATTTTCATTTTCAAGACCGAGAGCAACCTTAATTGAAGCAATTCCGACCTCGATAATATCATCGGTAGGCTCTTTCGTCGTAATTCTCTGTAACCAAAGACCGGGTGCCGAAATAATCTTTGTGAAAAGATTATTTTTCTTGCCTGCGAGACGGATAGCTTCATAGCCTATACTCATAATTATCGGCAAAATAAGAAGCTTAATAATCATCCAAATCGCCTTGTAATCACGAACTCCGGGAAATATAATGACTACGACTGTGGAGATAATAATGCTTATTATCAGCGTAAGGAAGATAAAGCTTGTGCCGCATCTCGGATGGAAACGACGCTGTTTTCTGACATTCTCAACGGTAAGCTCAAGTCCGTTTTCATAGCAGAAAATGGACTTATGTTCCGCTCCGTGATACATAAACAGGCGTTTAATATCGCTCATCAGAGAAACTGCCCACATATATGTTATAAAAATTATTATCCTCATTACACCCTCGATAGCAGGCTTCCATACATTGCTGTCGGCCTTTCCGAGAATGAGGTCGGCAACCTGACTCGGAAGCCACATGAACAGGAAGAACGCAAGCGCAAAGCCGATAACTCCCGAAATAATACCGATAACCGTCATCATCTTAGGTCCGAAATGATCGGTGAGCCAACGGTCAAGCTTTGACATTTCCTCTGTTCCGTCATCTTCAAGCGCAGTAGTCTTTTCGGCAGATTCCATAAGACATTTGTAGCCAAAAATCATCTGCTCAACAAAGCTGATAGGACCTCTGATAAACGGAAGTCTTGCAAATTTATGTTTATCCTTTAAAAAGGTTGCTTTTTTAAGCTGGGTTTCAATCTTGCCGTCGGGCAGTCTGAGCGCCATTGCAACGCCTTTCGGGCCGTTCATCATAACGCCCTCCATCAAAGCCTGTCCGCCGACGCTTACTTTATTTTCTTCAGGCATCTTCATTCTCCTCCATAGCTTTCTTTTCGTTTTCGGCTGCTATCGCCGCATCAATATCCCATACGTCCTCAAGCTCAACATGGTCAATGTCAAACCTTATTGTTACGGAAGTACCCTGACCGAGTACGCTGTCTATATCAAATGTACCTTTATGAAGACGGACTATTTCGTCAACAACCGCAAGACCTATTCCCGAGCCGTGAACGGTCATATTCGTCTTGTAGAATTTCTCCTTGACATGGGGAAGATCCTCGGCAGAAATTCCGCAGCCCGTGTCAGAGAAAACTATTGTGATCGTATCGTCCTTGACCTCGGCGGAAACAACAATTTTTCCGCCCTGTTTTGTATATTTCAAAGCATTGTCAAGTATATTTACAAAAACCTGTTTTATTCTGTCCGGATCGCCGTCCATCGGAGCCGGAAGATTGGGAGCGTTGTAAACAAGGTCAATACCCTCTCTCGCCGCTCTGTCCCTGAAAGCAAATACCGTCTCGTCAAGCTCCGCAAGAATATCCATCTTTTCGTTTTTAAGCACCATTCTGCCGCTCTGTATTCTTGAAAAATCAAGCAATTCCTCAACAATACCGTTAAGTCGGGAGGATTCGTTGATTATAACGTTCATTCCTCGCTTTGTGAGATTCGGATCTGTGTCACCGATCTGTAAGAGCGTCTCGCCCCAGCCCTTTATCGCTGTGAGCGGAGTTCTCAGCTCGTGAGAAACGGTTGAGATAAAGTCGTTTTTTATCTTATCGGAGGTTTTAATTTTCTCCGCCATTTCGTTGATTGTGTCGCAAAGCTGACCGACCTCATCATTATACAGATAATGATCTATTCTTGCATCATAGTTTCCGTCAGCAATCATTTTAGCTGTAACGCAAACGTCCTGAATGGGACGGACAATGGAATTGATGAATATCGTACCTGAAATCATCAGTAAAAAGACAAGAACCAAAAACGCAAGGAAAATAATAAAATACCACGTTGCTATCTGATCGTCAATATCGGCAAGAGAAATCATATATCTTACCGAGCCTGCCTGCTTGTTTTCGGGTGTTGTAATTATCTTAGTAAGAGCTATTATATTCTCTCCTGAAGAATTTTTACCCTGCCACACAGCTTTGTTCTGTGGGCCGGTAAGAGCCTCCTCATATTCGGGTATTTTCACCTTTTCGGTCACAGGGAAACCGCTTGACGAAATAAAAACATTTCCGTATTTATCAAGCACCCAGACCTCGACGAATGATTTGTCGGTAAAATCGGCGATGTATTCTCTTGCGCCTTTTTCAAACACCTTGTCGTCGGTCGAAGCGTAATTTTCAAAATAAATATCAACTATACTGCTTGCGTAAGACTCGATTTTTCTTTTTGCGGTCGAGTAATAATAAGAATGTATGAAATATGCGGCAATGATACAGAGGATGAGAAGAACGGCAACTATAATGGTTGAAGTCTGTAAAATCCAGCGTTTTGTAAGACCGCCTTTGTACTTGACCTTATCTTTCTCTTTTGCCATCTGTATCACCTCCCGATTATGTTTTATGTAAAGCTATCAGATCCAAACGTAGCCAAAGCCCCAGCGAGTTAAAAGATGCTTGGGATTTGAAGGATCGGGTTCGATTTTTTTCCTTATTCTTCTGACGTTAACGTCAACTATCTTTTCTTCACCGAAATATTCGGTACCCCAGACGTGATTGAGAATATCCGTTCTGCTGAGATTTGTACCCTGATTGCGGAAGAAATATTCAAGAATCTGAAACTCAACCTGTGTGACATCAATTTTTTTGCCGGCGCAGGTGAGTGTCCTGCTCTTGCAGTCGAGCTTGAAATCGCCTGAGGTTATAATATTTTCGTCAGCCTCATCGGTGTTATTCTTTGACGAGGAAGAAACCCTTCTTGCAAGAGCGTCAACCCTTGCGGTAAATTCGGACGGAGAGAAAGGTTTTGTAACGTAATCGTCAGCTCCGAGCAAAAGTCCGTTGACCTTATCCATTTCCTGCGTCTTTGCTGTAAGCATCATAATACCGATGTTATTGCTCATCGCTCTCAGCTTCTTGCAAAGCTCAAGACCGTCCATTCTCGGCATCATAATATCAAGAACGGCGATTGAAATGCTTTCGGGATCAAGCTTATATTTCTCGTATGCGTCAAGTCCGTCAACAGCCTCAACAACATCATAGCCTGCTCTTTTGAGATTTATAACAATAAACTCTCTGATTGATTCCTCATCTTCTGCAACAAGGATCTTTATCGGTTTCATTTTTTTCCTCCTAAAATCGTAGTATTGAAATTATCGGTAAGACTGCTGTCCTTAACTCCGAAATCATAGCCGTCGTCGGTTATGGTGTAGACGTAATCGGTGCTTCCGTAAGAGGTAAGTATCTCGGAGTCCTTATACTTACTCTTGGACTGCTCGTCATTTTTATCATAATAAGAAATGCTGAAAAGGAGCTGTCCGAGCTTGTCTTCATAGCTGTTCCAATGATAAAAATCCCATTGTCCGTCGTTTCCGAGAACGGTTATTCTGCCGACCCAGCTACTCGGAATATTCAGGATATAGCCTCCGGTTTCATCAATCACGGAATATTGAACCGCGCGAAGCTTATTATCCCTGAATTTCACCCATTTTGTGTAGTAAACGCTCTTGGTCAAAGTTTCCGTGTTATCTGTTGAGTTCAGAGCGGCGGCAGACGGAGTGTTGTCGGCAACCGAGCTGCCCGGCATATCCACGCTGACGGGAATTTCAAGTAATCCGTCGGAATCTATGTCCTGACAGGAAAGACGCATATGTCGGAGCGTCTGAGAGGTAGACTGTGTTGAAACATCAAACAGCGGAGCCGTCAGAGAATTGGTTTCATCGTCCCAGTAAACGATCTCTGTCAGCATATCGTTGTCACCCTTGTAGGACTCGACATAAATAAGCTTCAAATCGTCAACCTTTTCAGTCTTGATGGAAGAATAGGCTGAAATATTTCCGTCTGTCTTAACGGTACTGAGGATTTGCATTGAAAAAGTTTTTTTATCAAAGGTGTAGACAGTAGCCGCACCCGTGAAATGATCCGAAACAGTCGAATCAATACTCATAGCAAAGATATCGTCAATTCCGTCTCCGTTTACATCGAAAACATCAAGAGCTGAATACGGGAAAGAAGATAGCAGCTTTATTTTTTCACCCGAAATATCATATACGGCAAACGCTTTGTTAGTCTTGCTCGAAAAAAGATTCCAGCCTATTATAATTTCCGAGGTGCCGTCACGGTTAAGGTCGGCAAACTTAACTTCATCAACGGAGCTTCCGAGACCGTCAAAGGTTTCGACGGGAAGCCAGTCGTTATCCTTAAATTCAAAATAATACATTTTGACAAGATTCGGATTTTCATTTTCCGTGTAAAAAACAAGTGCCTCCTCGTCGTTATCATCATCAAAATCGTTGACAATGAAAGCGGAGCGGTAACTGCCGTTTTCGGGAGTTGAAAGGCTGTAATTCTTATCAACAAGACCTTCAAAGCAATCCTGAAGTCCCTGATATTTGCCGTAAAGCTTAGGAGGACGAAGCAGATTGTCAAAAGAAGAAAATCTGAAAGAACATCCGCTCATCGAAACGGTTATTACAGCAATGAGAATAACGGCAAAAACTGCCCTGAGCTTTTTCACAGAATCTCTCCTTTCGATAATCTTAAAAAGCATATAGCTTTACAATTTACCCATTATAATAGTCATATCATTATAGCACACTATATGACACTTTTACAACAGAAAAAAATAATTTTCTTATATTTTTAACAACTATTTAACATATAAAGGAAATTAAACAGCCTGCATCGGTTTTTATAACCGATACAAGCCGTTAAAATCAGATAAAAAGGTTATTTTATTGTAACCGTTGCTGTGTAAGCTCCGTTAATCCAACAATTTTTTGAATTTTTAATTGTGACATTACACGGAACGGAATTTTCGCCCGATTTGAGCTTTAAACCCGTAAGGTCAATCGAAACACTTATCATATCCGAAGTAACTGCGTTCAGATCCGCCTGCTTTCCGATAACGGTAATGCTTCCTATGGAGCTGATATCAACGTCATCCTTTGTCACAGTATCCGAACCGGTTACCGAAACAGAGCCGCTTTTAATAATGAAGTCCGCGGAAGAAAGACCGTCGGTTTTAAGCTCAACATAAAACGAGGTTGTACCGTCAAGCATCTTTGCATTTTTAATATTGGCGGCGTCAAACGAAAAGCTCTTGTTTGTCGGAGAAATTTCGGAGAAATCAATCGTACCGACCGTCAGATTTTCAGAGGTATCCGATCCGTTCTGAAGCAAGGCAACCTTGACATACTGCGGTGAAATGCTGTACTCGATAGGCTGATTGATATAGTCCGAGGGTGCGTTCTTAAACGCAATGCCCGTGGAAACATTTTCAATTTTATAGACCGGCAAGGTCACAGGAACAGTCAGAGAGCTTTCTCCGTTGAGTTTGACATATTTAAGATCAAGATCGTTGCCGTTGCTCAGGACGATTTTTGAATCAAGAGTCTGGGTTTCGGTCATTTTTCTGTCAATCTCAATGTCGGCATAAGCCGCAGTAACGGAGCTTACCTCCGTCTGCGCTCCCGTAATCTTGACTGTCTTGACATTGTAGAAAATATCGGATTTATCAAAAAGATAATCGTCGGGAGTGTATTCCTCAAGGTCGGAAATAATTCTCGGAGTTACCTCAATTTCTTTCTCTGCATATTTATCGAAAAATACCTCAATATAATCCGCAGACTTAGAGACAATTTCATAGTCGGCGTTGACGTCCTTTGCTGTAACCTTTACAAGAAGGCTGTGCTTGCCTGCGGAATCGACATAAGCGGTCTGAGCCGTTGCGTCAAAATCGTCGGCAGTCAGCAGATCGCCGCCGACAATATAGCGGTTGCCCTTAACGGTAACATTGATGGTAAATTCACTTTGACCGAAGATCTGAAGACCGAGCTTATCGGGGACGCTGTTGTTCATATCAATTTTAACGGGAATATCCTTGATCTCGTTTTCTATGACCGGAGCATACTCCAGCGCAACAATGATCCAGAAAATAAATGCGACAACGATAGAAAAAACAACAACGAATTTTGTATTTGAAAACAGCTGTCTGAGCGTAAATTTAGGCATTTTCATTTCTTGAGCTTCTCCTTTATCTTGGTAAGAAGTACGGAAAAGAACGAACTCTTTGCTTTTCCTGCTGTACTCGGAAGAATGTAGTCCATCAGCCTTTCGATGAGAACACCGTCGGAAATGCCTCTTTCAAGCTCTCCGCCGCAGGCAATAGAAATCTTGCCCGTTTCTTCGGAAACAACAACTGCAACAGCGTCGCTCTTTTCCGAAATTCCGAGGGAGGCTCTGTGGCGTGTACCAAGCTCGCTGCTCAGAGAATTGTTTTCCGTCAGCGGTAAAATGCAGCCGGCGGCAACAGCTCTGCCGTCTCTGATAACAACTCCGCCGTCATGCAAAGCGGAATTGGGGAAAAACAGAGAATTTATAAGCTCTCTCGAAACCTTTGCGTCAACAGTGGTACCCGTGTTGATAATATCTCCGAGCATAGTATTTCTTTCAAAAACAATTAAAGCGCCTATTTTTTTGTCGCTCATATCTCTGCATGCCTTGCAGATTTCAAGTACGGCTCTTTTCTTTCTCTCGTACAATGCGTCACCCTGCTGCGCTCCGAAGAAATTGAGAAAGGCAAGCCGGCTCCTGCCCATTGATTCAAGGGCATGACGGATCTCGGGAGTGAAAAGAATAATAAGTACAAGAATAAAATCACGAAGTATGGTCTTGAAAAGATAGGTGCTCGCCTGCATGTTCAAAAGGCTGATTACGGCATAAAGAACCGCAACAAGTACAAGACCTTTTACAATCTGGATACCTCTCGTTTCCTTGAGCATTTTAATTGCGCTGAAAATTAGAAAAGCTACAAAAGCAATATCCAGCGTATCGGTTATTATGTTGTATGATGAAAACAGCGCCAGAAGTCTGTCCCAAAGCACGATGATATTATCAAGAAAAGCGTTCATAATTATCTCCGTAAAACGTTATTTTATAAATTATATCACACAAATCAAACTTTATCAATAAGGCAGACGCAGTGAGCGGAAATACCCTCTCCCCTACCTGTGAAGCCCATTTTCTCCTCGGTTGTCGCCTTTACGCTGATATTTTCAACCTCGGTTGAAAGTGCGGCGGCAATATTCATTCTCATTTCCGGAATATACGGCTTCATTTTTGGCTTCTGTGCAATAACGGTACAATCAACGTTGATTACGGAATATCCGTTATCTCTGAGCCTTTGAAAAACCTGTCTGAGAAGCACGAGACTGTCTGCGCCGAGATATTCGGGATCGTTGTCCGGAAACATTCCGCCGATATCGCCCATCGCCGCTGCTCCGAGCAAAGCGTCGCTGACAGCGTGAAGAAGCACATCGGCGTCGGAATGGCCTAAAAGTCCTTTTTCATACGGTATATGAACTCCGCCGACGATCAGCTCCCTGTCCTCAACAAGCTTGTGAACATCATATCCGTGTCCTATTCTCATTTATATCGCCTCCGAGGTAACAAGTTTTTTATATTCATCATAGGTTAAAAACAAATTAAACATTTCAAGCATAGCTTTAGTTGACATTCTTTCGGGCAGATCAAGCTGTCTGAGCAGATTTTTTCTTCTTTCCTTACTGTCGGGCGAACCGGTGAGCTTATCGTCATAGAAATCGTTCAGAGTGATCTCTTTAATGCTTTTTTCTTCGCTCGGCTCAGCGCCTATTCCCGCCTTGGCAAAAGCCTCGGCAATGATTTCAGCGGGAACGCCCTCCACTCCGAGCTTGCCCTCTTTAGAACAGCTTTCTTTGCGCTTTTCCTTGCCGAAAATATCGGGAATATAAACATTGGTGATGTATTCGTTAGGTACGATTGAGGTGATGAAATTTCTGATTACAAAGCCTGCCGAATCGCTGTCCGTCAATATTACAACACCCTTTTTTTCGGCGAGCTTTCTTATCAGCTTCTGCTTTTCCTTGTCCTTAAAGATTCCAAAACCCTCTGTCTCTATTATTATACCGTCAATTATCGAAGAAAGTTTGATTTTATCGTATTTTCCCTCAACGATAACGATCTGATCGACTTTAATCATATTTTCTCTCCGTTTGCAACCAAAAAAAGCTTTGTAATAGTCTGTTCAAGCACAAGCCTGCCGCTGACCGAAGTTGATTTTAACAGACGGTCTGCGTCATTGAGAACATCAAGAAACGTTCTGAGCTGTGCAACAGAATATTTTGAAGCGGATCTTGCCGCATTTGTGAGCCTGAATTCCTTGTTTTTGTAGTTAAAATCCTTTGCGGCGTCCTCAGCTCTCAGACCTCCGCTGACATAAATCTTCGCTCTGTACATATCGACATACGGAGTAATAAGAGCGCCGAGAATGTTGACAGGCTCCTCTTTCATTGAAATTAGAGTATCGAGAATATCCATCGCAAGGTCACAGTTTCCTGCCGTGAGAGCTTTTGTAAGGTCGAAAACTCTCGCCTGAATATTTTTGACAACAACAGCGTCAATGTGCTCCTTGAGTATCTCTCCGTCCCTTTTGTAGGCACAAATTTTGTCAAGCTCATTGATAATAACCGTCATATCGTCACCGATAAGTGAAAGAAGATAGCGAGCGTTTGAGGAGGATATAGAACAGCCTCTTGAAACGGCTCCTCGCTCAAGCAGTTTGATAAGATCACTTAAACCCGCATGAGAAAACTCAACGGAACAGCCGAAGCGGTTGACCTCTGCAAGTATCTTCTTGCCCTTCGCGCTTTTCATATTCACATCAAGGCTCGGATTGGCAATCAGAATAACCGTTGTATCGGGAATATCCGATATCAGCTTTATAAATTTATCCGTCAAGTCCGCGTTAAGGCTGTCAAGCGCAAGATCCTTGATAAGTATAAGCGTTCTTTCGCTCATCATAGGCAAGGCCTCAGCCGCCTGACCGACTTCGTCAAAATCTATCTCCTTGCCGTCATACCGGTGAAAATTGAAATCGGCAAAGGACGGATCGACAGTCTTTTTGATAACAAGGGATACATAATGTCTGATCAGATATTTTTCTTCGCCGTACAGGAAATACAGACTTGCAAAATCACCTGAGCCGAGCTGTTTTTTCAGTTCAATTTCATTTATCTGCGGCATTGTTATCCCTCCTTAACGCTTATTTTATAATCATTATTTTTTATTGTTACGCAAATTTCTCCGAATTCCTCTGTGGAAATAATATTCTTTTGTTCCGTCTCCCCCGAAACAATATAATTTTCAAAATCCGCACCGTCGGGAATTTCGGAGCAAACAAGAATATCTCCGTCAAGATATTTGCTCGGTATATAGTCGCCTCGCAGTATTGCGGTTATTTTTACTCCGTCAATTTCACATACCGCAACCGAGTAGCCGTCCTTTGAGATATACCTGACCTTTGCGCCGTCCCATAGACGGATATCTGCATCGGTCGCTTCGGTGATTTTCTCCCCGTCACAAACAGAGAGCAGAGAGCCGTTTACATCGGGTACGATCAGCCTGTCAAATTCAACGCTCTCCAACATCGGATAAACCGACGATGAGCCGCTTCTGACAAGATCGGCAACGATAATATCAGCTTTTCCCGATTGACTACCGAGAGCGTCACTAACCTCGGAGGAAAGATATTTATAATCACCGTCTGAGCAAATGACCGCCCTGTGTTCACTATCGGATAAAAACACGGCAACATCTCCGTCAACGTCCAGAACGCTTACATATGAGCATCCGTCTTTTTCAAAATAATTAAACACACTGCAAAAAATTACAGTTGCCGCAAGACTTATACAGGAAAGCTTAAAGGCTGTTTTGTTTTTAAAAATCAGCACCGCACAGATTATCACGGAATATAGGAAAATAACTCCGTATTTCCAATAATCGCCTGCGGTGTCAATACAGGCATTCGGCAACGCAGAGATTTTCTCAATAATAATTATAATATACCTTGCGATTGATCCCGATATAACAGCAAGAATATCGTTCATACCGGTGATCGGATAAAACAAAGCGCATAATCCGCTTAAAAGCATACACAAGGAAGCCGCATAGCTTATCAGCACATTTGAAATAACCGCATAAACCGAGATATAGCCTATAAAAATTATCACAAAACCGAGCGATCCGAGCGTTGCGCAGACGGAAACAAAAATCAGTTCAAGAACCGCTTTGACCGCCGAGAAAAATACACCCGACGGGAGCTTATAAATTACGTGCTTTATTAACAAGGGTTCAAGAGTGATAATACCGAGCGTAGCGGAAAACGAAAGCAAAAATCCGATGTCAGCCGTAATCAAGGGATTTATTATACCGAGAATAAGTGCAGAAAAGCCGAGAGAGTTGACCGAATCGGACTTTTTGTAAAACAAATTGCCTGCCAGAACGAGCAACAGCATTATTCCCGACCTGCATACCGACGCAGTAAAGCCTGTAACAGCCATAAAAAAGACGGTGAAAGTCATTCCGATCAGGGAATTTAATCGCTTTTTGACTTTAAGCTGTTCGAGCAGGATATATAAACCCATTACCCAAACCGATAGGTGCATACCGGAAACGGCAAATACGGGCGCAACGCCTGCGAGTTTAATCTGAGCCGAAAGCTCATCTGAAATAAAATCCTTGTTGCCTGTCAGCATTCCGACGCAAACTCCGCCTAAATCGTTAGGCAGTTTATCAAGAATCCTGTTTTCAACAGTTTTCCTGATTTTGAGAAGATAAAACCCTATCGGTTTATCTTCATTTTTAATAATTTCTATCGGATAATTTTCATAATTGCTCACATATCCGCCGAGGAAAAAGCCCTTTGAGCGATAGTAAAGCTTGACGCTCTTTTCTTCTGAGCCGATATCATAAAGATTCACCTTCAACCTTACCGTATCGTAAGGCTCTGCGTCAATATATTTTGCGGCGGAAAGTCTGAGCTTAGTTTCAAAGCCAGTACCGTCAACGGTAATTGTCCTTAGCTCATAATAATAACGTGTTCCGCTGAAGAACGGCTCGTCAAGAACGGTTGCGGTAATTTCAGCCTCACGATCCGTAAGCCTTTCTGCATCGGAGAGCTTGTAATCCGCCAGAACTTCAAATGACACTCCCGAAAATATAAGCGCGGCGGCAATGAAAAACGGAGTAATACGTTCTCTGAATTTTCGGATAAGTGCGGTCAAAAGCAGTATTATCACACCGACACCGACCGCCAAAAGCGAAAATCTGTCGTCAACATAGGTGCAGATAAAGAGAACGATTAAAGACGAAAAGCCCATGATTGCCATGGGCCTGTATCTCAGTTTCACTTGAAAATAAGAGGAAGCTCGCCGAGAAAGACAATATCGTCTCTCTTTGCGGCGTCACCCTCGGCAAGAATTGCCGCCCTGGCAACGATATCAACATCAAACTTATTGACAAGCTTCTCAACGGATTGAAGCGATTCTCCTGTTGAAATCACATCGTCAAGAATAACAATTTTTTTGCCTCTGATCTGTTCGCCGTCAGCTCCGTCCAGAATGAGCTTCTGCTCGGATTTTGTAGTGATCGAATTGACCGTAACGCTGACGGGATCACGCATATAAACCTTCTCTTTTTTACGCACAACAAAATATTTCTTGCCGCACTGACGTGACATCTCATAGGCAAGCGGAATACTCTTTGCTTCGGGAGTTACTATGTAGTCAAACTCGGGAAGCTTCTCGAGAAGCTCCTTGGCACAAGCAACGGTAAGCTCGACATCACCGAAAATGATGAAGCCTGCAATCGAAACATTATCGTTAAGAGGACAGATGGGAAGCTCCCTTTCAAGTCCTGCAATTTTCATTTTATATGTTTCAGACATATTAAAACTTCCTTTCAACAGAGATAATAAAATCAGCCTGCAGGCCAGGTAAATTCACGGCCGCCCATAAGGTGAAAATGCAGGTGCTTAACGGTCTGTCCTGCAATATCGCCGCAGTTGTTGACAATACGGAAGCCGTCGTCAAGTCCCTCCTGCTTAGCAATCTTTGCGGCAACCTCAAAAATGTGAGAAATAACTGCGCTGTTGCTCTCGTCAATCTCTGCCGCCGACTTGATATGCTGTTTAGGAATTATAAGGATATGAGTCGGCGCCTGAGGCTCAATGTCACGAAAGGCAAATACTGTATCGTCCTCATAAACCTTGCTTGACGGAATTTCACCGTTGATTATTTTACAAAAAAGACAATCCATAATCACAATCTCCTTTTATTTAACAAGGGATTCAACAATTCCGCCGACTGCGGCAATCGCTTCGTCAACCTTTGTAATATCCTTAGCTCCCGCCATTGCGAAATCAGGCTTTCCTCCGCCGTTACCGCCTGCAAGCTTTGCAACGGCACGAACAACGTCGCCTGCCTTAACTCCACATTTGACGGCCTCGGGCGCACAGCACGCCGCAAAGTTCACAGAGCCTTTTTCCTTGTTTATTGCGGCAAAAACTGCGACAACGTTATCTCCCTCGGCTTTAGCTTTGTCGGAAAGCTGTCGAAGCTCGTCAACAGTAACCTCGCCTGCGTTGGCGGCAATTACTTTGAGCGAGCCGACGGAAACGGCATTGTCAAAGAGGTTGCCCGAACGCATCTCGGTGAGCTGAGCGGTAAGAGCTTCAATTTCTCTGTCCTTCTCTTTAAGCTCGGTTGCAAGAGAAGCCGCTTTCTTTTCGATATCGGCAGGATTGCTGACCTTCAAAGCCGTCGCCGTGCCAATTATCTTTGAGTTGAGAGAGTCTATATATCCGAGAACTCCTGTGCCTGTAACAGCTTCAATTCGCCTTACTCCTGCGGCAACGGAGGATTCGGAAATAATCTTGAACAGGCCGAGCTTGCCTGTATTTGAAACGTGAGTACCGCCGCAAAGCTCGGTTGAGAAATCACCTGCTTTAACTACTCGGACAACATCGCCGTACTTCTCACCGAACAGAGCCATTGCACCTGTTTTCTTTGCTTCTTCAATCGGCATTTCCGTCATTGTTACATTTTCTGCCGAAAGAATAATGTTGTTTACTTCATTTTCAACGGTTTTAAGCTCGTCCGAAGTCAAAGCGGAAAAATGCGAGAAATCAAATCTAACGGTATTTTCATTGACAAGCTGACCCGCCTGCTCAACGTGTGAGCCGAGAGTGTTTCTCAAAGCCGCCTGAAGAAGATGAGCCGCAGTATGATTTCTTGCGATCGCCTTTCTTCTGTCCGCATTTATTACGGTCTTAACAATGTCGCCCGTCTTGGCATTGTCGCCGTCAATAATTCTGCCGTAATGGAGGAATACGCCGTCGTTGGTCTTAGTGGTGTTTTCAACCTCAAAGGTGAAGCCGTCACCGTAAATATATCCCGTATCTCCGACCTGTCCGCCGCTCTCGGCATAGAAAGCGGTTTTGTCGGTCACGAGGAAGGATTCCGCACCGTTTTCGAGTACGTCGCATCTGATACCGTCTGTGATAAAAGCTATTATTTTGCCCTCTGCATCAAAGGCGTCATAACCTGCAAAATCGGTCTTTTCAAGTCCCTTTGTGACAACGCCGGTGTTATTCCAGCCTTCTGCGCCTGCACCCTTATGTGCGTCACGGGATCTCTTTCTTTGAACAAGGACAAGCTCCTTGAATTTCTCCTCATCAACGGTCATTCCCCTTTCCTCAAGAATTTCCTTGGTGAGGTCGATCGGGAAACCGAAGGTATCCTGAAGCTTGAACGCATCCTCTGCGCTCAGCTCCTTTGAGCTTGAATTTTCTATCATTTTTGAAAGAACGTCAAGACCTGCGTCAATCGTTCTGTTGAAGCTTTCCTCTTCGGTCGAAATAACATTGACGATGAAGTCACGCTTTTCAACGAGGTTGGGGTAAGCGTTTTTGTTCTCTCCGATTACCGTATCGGCAACCTCTGAGAGGAAAGGACGGTTAATTCCGAGCAGTCTGCCGTGTCTTGCGGCACGTCTGAGCAGACGGCGCAGAACGTAGCCTCTGCCGCTGTTGGACGGCATAACACCGTCACCTATCATAAAGGTTGTTGAACGGATGTGATCGGTAATAACACGAAGCGAAACATCGCTCTTTTCGTCGGCATGATATTCAACGCCTGAAATCTTCGCAATGTGCTTCATTATATTCTGAATTGTATCAACCTCAAAGAGGTTGTCAACACCCTGAGCGATACAGGCAAGTCTTTCAAGTCCCATACCTGTGTCGATATTGGGATGAGCAAGCGGTGTATAATTGTTGTGTCCGTCGTTTTCAAACTGAGTAAAAACAAGGTTCCAGAACTCGACAAATCTGTCGCACTCACAGCCTACATGACAGTCGGGACTTCCGCAGCCGTGTTCCTCACCCCTGTCGTAGTAAATCTCCGAACAAGGGCCGCAGGGACCTGCGCCGTGCTCCCAGAAGTTATCCTCCTTGCCGAAGCGAACCATATGGCTCTCCTGAACTCCGATCTCCTTTGTCCAGATGTCGTAAGCCTCGTCGTCGTCAAGATAGACGCTGATATAAAGCTTTTCGGGATCCATTTCCATTATTTTGGTGCAGAATTCCCACGCCCAGCTTATAGCGTCATGCTTGAAATAATCGCCGAAAGAGAAATTGCCGAGCATCTCGAAATAAGTTCCGTGACGTGCGGTCTTGCCGACATTTTCAATATCGGGAGTTCTGATACACTTCTGACAAGTTGTAACCCTTGATCTCGGCGGAGTGATCTCACCCGTAAAATATTTTTTCATCGGTGACATTCCTGCGTTGATGAGAAGAAGGCTTTTGTCACCCTGAGGAATAAGAGAAAAGCTCGGAAGTCTTAAATGTCCCTTGCTCTCGTAGAAAGAGAGAAATTTCTCTCTGAGTTCGTTAAGTCCTGTCCATTCCATAAAAACTACTCCCTGATAAAAACAGATTTAAAACAATTTATAATTATATGCCCGTAGGTATATTTAGTCAATCAAATTTTGTGAATTCCTTTGAATTTGATTGAAAAACGACCGTCCCGTTAAGATCGGTGCGGTAATATTCAATTCCGATATTGTCAAGACGCTCGGTCACAACCGAGTGAGGATGACCGTATTCGTTGCCTGCTCCGCAGCAAATGACTGCAAACTCGGGATTGACGGCTTCAAGCCATTTTTGACTTGAAGCGGTTTTACTGCCATGATGACCGATATTGATTATATCGGCAGAAAAGTCCTTACCCGTGTTCAAAAGATCCTTTTCCACGGCGGTCGAAGCGTCGCCCATGAACATCACGGAGGTTTCGCCGAAGCTGACACGGGACACGGCAGACATATCGTTGAGATTGTCATAGCCGTGAAGCGGAGCTAAAATTTCCAAATTCATTTCGCCGTAGGAATAAGTCATACCCGCTTCGGTAGGAATAACATTTTCTGCGTTATCCGACACTGCGGTCAGAAACTTTTCATAAGTCGAGTTTGTCGGAATAATATCCTCGGGAATTTCGGGCATAATCAGATCCTTAATCTCAAATTCATAAAGAATCTTTGTCATTGCGCCCATATGATCGGAGTGAGGATGTGTGACCAGAACGCAGTCAAGCTCATCTATTCCAAGATTTTTGATATAGCTAATAACCGTCTGAGCCGCTCCAACCTCACCGCTGTCAACAAGGATAGCCGTATCGCCCATATGAACAAGCGTACAGTTTCCCTGTCCGACATCAATAAAATCAACGTACATCATATTGCTTTCGCTCTGCTGATAATTACGCAGTCCCGTGTCCTCAAAAAGCGTTTCAGGCTCTTTTATTAACCTTGATCCGGCGAAAGCGAGGACGGCAATGATGAAAATGACAACTCCGCTTATAAGCTTTGTATTATTTTTTCTTTTTTTCATATCTTTTTCCGCTTGTATTTCGTTTATTTATATTATTTGAGCTACGCTTAGGCTGAATCAAACATTTTTCCGAATAACCTATCAGATCATGCCTGCCCGACTTTCGCAGTGCTTCTTCGACAAGCTCACGGTTTTTCGGATCGTAATACTGCAAAAGCGCACGCTGGAGAGCCTTGTCGTGAGGAGTTTTCGCAACATAGACCTCCTCCATTGTGTAGGGATCAAGCCCCGTATAGAACATACAGGTTGAGATAGTTCCCGGAGTGGGGTAAAAATCCTGCACCTGCTCAGGTCTGATGTGCCTTTTTTTCAGGAAAACCGCAAGCTCAACAGCGTCCTTGAGAGTTGAGCCGGGGTGCGAGGACATAAGGTAAGGCACAAGATACTGCTCCTTGCCGACAGCGTCGGAAAGCTGAAAATATTTCTTTGAAAACTCGATATACGCCTCGATATGAGGCTTTCCCATTTTATCAAGAACAGCGGCGGAGCAATGCTCCGGAGCCACCTTGAGCTGACCGCTGACGTGGTATTTCACCAGCTCACGGAAGAAAGCGTCGTCGGGATCCTTCAGCATATAATCATATCTTATTCCCGATCGGATAAACACTTTTTTCACCTTTGGCAGGCTTCTGACTGTTCTGAGAATATCAAGATACTCGCTGTGGTCGGCATGCAAAGCCTTGCACGGAGTCGGCGCAAGACATTTTTTACCCTTGCAAAGACCTTTTTCAAGCTGAGCAAGACAGCTTGTATTTCTGAAATTGGCGGTCGGACCGCCGATATCGTGGATATATCCCTTGAAGTTCGGCTTTTCGGTCAAAAGCTTTGCTTCTCTGACGATTGACTCCTTGCTTCTTGTCGTAATAAACCTGCCCTGATGAAATGCAATCGAACAAAAATTGCACGCACCGAAGCAACCCCGGTTGTGAGTGATCGAAAACTCGACCTCCTCAATCGCAGGAACACCGCCCGATTTTTCATAAACAGGGTGATATGCCCTCTCATAAGGCAATGAATATACCCAATCCATCTCCTCCTGAGTGAGCGGCGGCATCGGCGGATTTTGAACAAGCATACGGTTGCCGTGACGCTGTTTAATGAGCTTTCCTCTGATGTGATCCTGCTCGTCCTGCTGAATACGGCAGGAAACCGCATATTCTTTTTTGCTCTTGCAGACATTTTCAAAGGACGGACATTCAGCTCCGTAAAGCGGAGTATCGTGAACATCACAGGAATAAACCGTTCCTCTGACATCGGTAATCGAGCTTATCGGCTCGCCGTTAGAAAGGCGGCGACAAATTTCAATCGTCTGATTTTCTCCCATGCCGTAGGAAATAAGATCAGCCTGAGAGTCAAAAAGTATACTTCGTCGGATCTTATCGTCCCAATAATCGTAATGTGCAAAACGCCTAAGCGATGCCTCAAGACCGCCGATAATTATCGGAATATCACCGTAAAGCTCTCTTATTTTATTGCAATATACAATAACAGCCCTGTCAGGTCTGAGTCCCATAACTTTTCCCGGGGAATATGCGTCCTGACTTCTGCGTTTTTTTGCGGCTGTGTAATGAGCGACCATGGAGTCAATATTGCCCGACGAAACCATAAAGCCGAGCTTAGGTCTGCCGAAACGGAGAAAATCGTCATTCTTTCTCCAATCAGGCTGGGCAAGGACTGCAACACGGTAGCCCTCAGCCTCCATAACCCTTGTTATTATAGCCGCACCGAAGCTCGGATGATCGACATAAGCGTCGCCCGTAACATAGACGAAATCGACCTCGTCCCATCCTCGCTCTTTAACTTCTTCGGCTGTTATCGGTAAAAACATCAATTATTCCTCTTCGTCATCGTCATATTCGTCCGTTTCGATCGGGTTTTCGATCGGCGCGGAAGCATTGCCGAGCGCATTCATTTCCATCCATTGCTGTTTTGAAATGAGCACCTTTCTCGGCTTACTGCCCTCAAACGGACCGACGATCTGTCTTTGTTCAAGCTCGTCAATAATTCTTGCCGCACGGGCATAGCCTAATTTCAGCTTTCGCTGTAAAAGAGTTGTCGAAGCCATCTGAGCCTCAACGACCACCTCGATCGCTTTCGGGATCATCTCGTCTCCGCCCTCATCGGAATCGCCGTCCGAGGACGAGGATGAAGATGAAGAAGGCTTCTTCTCAATGACAGCCTGACGCTCGATCTCTTTCATAACTTCTTCGTCGTATTCTTTTTCTTCGCCTTGAGTTTTGATAAACTTAACGACGCTTTCAACCTCCTCGTCAGAGAGGAAACAGCCCTGAACACGCACGGGCTTTGAAACACCGACGGGACTGAACAGCATATCGCCGTTACCGAGAAGCTTTTCGGCTCCTGCGGTGTCGATAATCGTTCTTGAATCGACCTGAGAAGAAACCGAGAGCGCAATTCGGCTCGGAATGTTGGCTTTGATTATACCCGTAATAACGTTTACCGACGGTCTCTGCGTTGCGATTACAAGGTGCATACCTGCCGCACGAGCCATCTGTGCTAGACGGCAGATCGAATCCTCAACCTCGTTCGGCGCAGCCATCATAAGGTCTGAAAGCTCGTCAATAAAAATAACGATATGAGGCATCGGAGTGAGGGTTTCGCTTGTCTGAGCAAGCTTGTTAAAACCCTTGATATCTCTGACGCTGTTTTCGGAGAACATCTTGTATCTCTGAAGCATTTCCGTGACCGCCCAGCCGAGCGCACCCGCCGCCTTCCTCGGATCGGAAACAACAGGAACAAGAAGATGCGGAATACCGTTGTAAATCGTAAATTCAACCTGCTTAGGATCAATCATCAGAAGCTTGACCTCATCGGGCGTTGAATTATAAAGAATGCTGACGATCATCGAATTAAGACATACCGACTTACCCGAGCCGGTAGTACCTGCAATAAGCAGATGCGGCATCTTTGCAATATCGGCACATATTGTATTGCCTGTAATATCCTTACCCAGAGCAACATTCAGCTTACTCTTTGCGTTCTTGTAAACAGGAGTTTCAATTATCTCCCTGAGAGAGACTGTCGCTCTGTTCTTGTTCGGAATTTCAATTCCGATTGCAGATTTGTTCGGAATCGGAGCTTCAATACGAACGCCCGAAGCCGCAAGAGCAAGTGCAATATCATCGGAAAGACTTGTAATCCTGCTGATTTTTACGCCTGCTGCAGGCTGAAGCTCATATCTTGTAACGGCAGGTCCTCGGCAAATATCGACAATTTTTGTCGAAACACCGAAGCTGTTGAGAGTATCAACAAGCTTGGTGGCGTTGGTTTTAAGCTCCTCCTCGTAATTCATTGCGCTTGCGTTGTTCGCATATTCAAGACAGTCAACAGGAGGCTTCTGATATGTGTGGAAAACCTGAACCGGATCTTCTTGTTTAGCGGCTTTTGTCACCTTTTTGGTGTCCGACTTAGACTTGTCCTTTTCCTTGGCAGAGCCGTTGACCTTCTTTATTATTTCATCAAGCGGAAGCTCAGGCTCAACAGCCTTGGTGTCAGTATCGGTCGGAGGAACTATAAAAGGCTTAGGCTCTTTGGTCTTAGGTCTGACGTCCTGCTTCTCTGCGTTGCCGACAAGCTCGTCGATATACATCTCGTCAGGCTCGTTGCCGTAGGCTTCGGGGCCGATATCGACGGGAACATATTTCTTTCTTTTTCTGACAAAATTATCAGAATACGGAGCTTCCGGATCGCCGGCGGCTGCGTCAATACGTTCCTGCTGTTTAAGCCTTGCGGCATTTACCCTGTCCTTAATAAAAACATAAATACCGAGCAGAGTGCCGCCCGTGACAAACATAACAGTCGCAATCAATAAAACAATAAGCACAACAGCCGCCGCAGCCTTGCCGAAAAGCATTTCAGGTATTCCGCCGAAGAATGCTCCGAGAACACCGCCGCTGTGTACTGTGACAACATCACGCAGATCCCATGCATAAGCGATCTGATCTTTAAGTCCGCCTGCCTCTATTCCGTCCGAGAAAACGTGAACAATACCCGAAAGAAAGGCAGTTGCAAGAGAAGAGCCGATAAGTCTGCCTTTAAGCGGTTTAATCGATCTTTCGGAAACAACGGTTACGATAATATAAATCAGCATCAGCGGCCAAACATAAGCGCAGATGCCCGAAACGCCGAAAATGAAGTTGTGGAACGCAAGCCATACCCTTTCGCCCTTGATAAAGGTTGCGGCAAGAAGAATAGCCGTTACAGCGGAAAGGATTATAGCCGCTCTCTGGCGAAGTACGGCAGGAGAAATGTCTTTCTTCGTCTGCGGTGCGCTCTGCCTTTGTGCGGAAGTGTTTTTCTTATTCTGCGTCTGTTTTTTATTCTGTGTCTGTTTCTTTGTCTGCGACGGGGACGCAGGCTTTTTCGCCGGAGCTTTTTTATTAGCTGACGACTTATTATTTTTGTTATTTTGACTGTTTGCCGCCATAATAACCTCCGAAATATATTTAATAGCGCATAATGACCCAATATCTTGTATATAATACCATTTTCAGCTATAAATATCAATATGTTTATTGATTTTTTTTGAAGTATTGTATATAATAAAAAAAACAAAACAAAGGAGTGTTATTGTGAAATTTACTTTAAAAAATAATTCTGTCAGTATCGCTGTCAAGCAGTACGGCGCCGAGCTTTCATCCTTCAAATCGGAGGACAGCAATATTGAATATCTGTGGCAGGGAAATCCCGACGTTTGGTACGGTCAGTCCCCCATTCTTTTCCCGATCGTCGGCACCTTGCTTGATAATAAATACAAGGTTGACGGCAAGGAATATGAGATGTTCCGTCACGGAATTGCGAGAAAAAGAGACTTTGAGCTTAAAGAGCAGGGCAAGGATTACATAACACTTATTCAGAAATGGAACGAGGAATCACTTGAGCGTTATCCGTTCAAATATGTTCTTGACATAGAGTTCAAGCTCTGCGGCAAGAAGCTGACTGTAACTCATACGGTTAAGAATGAGGGAGACGGTGCGATGTACTTCTCAATCGGAGCACATCCGGGCTTTAACTGCAAGATCGGCGACAGACTCGAATTTGCAGAGCCGGAAAAACTGATTTGCGAAAAGATCGACACGGATTCGATCCTCGACGGCAAGCACTACCCCACCCTCGATAACGAAACGACTATCGTTATCACAAAGGATATTTTTGAGGGTGACGCACTTGTGCTTTCGGGTATGAAGTCCGATACCGTTTATCTCAAGAGCGATTTCCGTCCGCAGTATATCAAGTTCAATTTCGGCAAAGCTCCCGTTCTCGGAATCTGGGCAAAGCCGGGTGCAGAATATGTCTGCATCGAGCCGTGGTACGGAGTAAACGATTCAAGAGAAGTCAAGAACGATTTTTCAGAAAAGCGTCTCATTCAAAAAATCGAGCCGGCCGAGGAGTTTGTATTCCCCTGGAGCGCAGAAATAATTGAATAAAGAAAATAATTTCCCCGTTTGTCGGAAGCTTTTTGACAAACGGGGATTTTTTTATTTTATTATTTCAAGCTTAATGTTCTTTTCTTTAGCATAGGTTTCTGCCTTTGCGCCTGAAGGAGTTCTTATGACAAGCGACGAATCGACGGTGCCGTCAGTCTTAATAAATGCGCTGTCGTCGATAACCTTAACAGATGCCGGAATTGTAATTTTATTAACTCCCGAGCCTGCAATCAAAGCCGAGCCGAGCTGAGTTACGGAATCGGGTATCGTAAGCTCTTTTAACTGTGTGCAAAGAACGAAAACGCCCTGAGGAACATTTTTTACTTTGTTTGAAAAGGTAAAGCCTGTCAAGGAATCACACTCATAAAAAGCAAGCGGCTTGATTTCTTCCACCGAATCGGGGCAAACGTAGTTGCCGAGATCCTGATAAGGCAGGGCAAAGTACAGGATTTTCATGTCAGTTGAGAACAAAACTCCGTCTTTAATAACAAAATTTCCGCCGTCCTCAACAGTTACCTTTTTCAAAGAAGTGCAGCCTGCAAAAATACTTCCGCCGAGTTTTTCAAGACTTTTCGGCAAGACGATCTCCTCAAGTGCGGAACATTCGTTGAAAGCACCCTCGTCAATATTCAGAATTGATTTTCCTAATTTAACGGTTTTGAGGCTTTTACAATCTCTGAATGCACTTTTACCGATATAAGTGACATTATCTCCGATCTCAATCGAAGTTATATCGCTTTCTTCAAAGCTTCCCGAGTCGATCTGTGTGACCTTTTTGCCTCTGATTTTTGACGGTATTATAATATTTTTGCTGTCGCCTTTGTATGCCGTAATTATAACCTCACCTTTTTCGGTTGAGTCAACATATTCAAAATCCGTCTTATCCCATTTAAAATAAATAAGGAATGAGGATACGGCTACAATTATTACGGCAAGCGTAAAGCAAAGAACTTTAATTGCATTTTTCATATAAATATTCACCTTTTCAGAACATATAGACTCTGACTTCATACGGCTTTGTTACAAAGCCGTTGTTGACAATCCTGTTATCGGAATAATTTGAAAGAACAAGCTTGCCCTTGTTGAGGTCGTAGCCCTTTGGAGCCTTGAACTTAACAGAGCCTTCCTTGAAAGAGCAGACAACAAGCACCCTCTTATCACCCAAAACTCTCTCATAGGTATAAAGGAACGGATTGAGATGATCGTACTCCTTGTACTTGCCGTAGATGAGAACCTCGTTTTCTTTTCTCAGCCTGATGAGCTTTTTGTAGAAATTCAGCAGGGAATCAGGATCTTTAAGAGCGTCCTCGACGTTGATTTCCTTGTAATTCGGATTGATCTTAAACCACGGCGTGCCTGTGGTAAAGCCTGCGTTATCTGCCTCCGACCACTGAACGGGGGTTCTTGCGTTCTCACGGCTTGCGTCCTTGGCAAGCTTCAGGAATTGCTTTTCGCTGAAACCGAGCTTCTTGAAAATCTTCCAGTTGTTAAAGGTCATAACGTCCTTGTAATCCGAAATCTTATCAAAAAGAAGATTGGTCATACCTATTTCCTGCCCCTGATAGATAAAGGGCGTACCGCAGAGCAGGAAATACATTGCCGCAAGCATTTTTCCGCTTTCTACACGGTAGTTGATGTTGCCGTAGCGTTCAATAATTCTTGCGTGATCGTGGTTTTCGATATACAGGCAGTTCCAACCCTTGGGATAAAGACCGTACTGCCATTTTGAAAGCGTAGATTTTAACTTAATAAGATTGAACGGAGTTTTAACCCAGTCAACCATAAAGCAGTTTGCGTTCATATGCTCAAAGGAGATCATCATATTAAGCTTCTGATTCGGTCCCTCCGTGACAAAATACTTTGCCATTTTTATATCGGACATAGGACCTTCTCCGACCGTAAAGCAATCGTAATGGTCATAAACATCACGCTTAAATTCATCGAGATATTCCTCAAGATGAGGACCGTGCTTGTAATGCTCAACACCTGTTGCAACGGGAAGCGGAAAGCCGTCCGGAAGTCCCTCTTTTTTCGATATAAAGGTTATAACGTCCTCTCTGAAGCCGTCAACCCCCATATCGAGCCAAAAACGCATTATATCCTTAACTTCCTGCCGTACTTTCGGATTGTCCATATTCAGGTCAGGCTGTTTCTTTGCGAAAACGTGAAGATAGTATTCGTCAATTTCGGGATTGTACTCCCATGCTCCGCCCTCAAAGGTGGAAAGCCAGTTGTTCGGCGGCTTGTTGCCCTTGCCTTTTCGCCATATGTAGTAATCATGATAAGGATTGTCAACGCTCTTCGCGCTCTCCTTGAACCACTCATGCTCGTCGGAGGTATGGTTGACAACAAGATCCATAAACACCTTCATTCCTCGTTCATGTGCGCCGTCAAGTATCATTTTGAAATCATCGAGCGTACCGAATTCGGGATTGATATTTCTGTAATCCGAAATATCGTAGCCGTAGTCGGCGTTAGGAGTAGGATAAATCGGAGAAAACCAAATTCCGTCCACTCCAAGCTCCTTGAGATAATCAAGCTTACTGTAAACTCCGGGAAGATCTCCTATTCCGTCGCCGTTGCTGTCACAGAAGCTCCTTGTCCATATCTGATAAACGCACATTTCCTTGTACCAGGTTTTTTTGATATCAGCCATAGTGTCACCCCGATTTTTTCTTTTATTATAACATACGCTTTTCTCAATAGCAATAAAAAAATAATCGTCTCAGCCACTTCACAAATCGCAGGTAATATATTATAATTTAAACAGACTTTTTTATGGAGGAAACGGTATGAAAATTGTTATTCTTGACGCCTACACATTAAATCCCGGCGATCTCAGCTGGGAGAAATTTGAAAAGCTCGGAGAGCTTTATGTTTATGACCGTACTTCACGGGACGAAATCCTTGAACGCTGTAAGGACGCCGAGATTATTCTCGACAACAAGGTTGTGCTTGACGAAGAGATCATCTCACAGCTTCCTAAGCTCAGGTATATTGGAATTTTAGCAACAGGCTACAATGTTGTCGATATAGCTTCAGCAAAAAAACACGGAGTTACGGTATGCAACGTTCCGAGCTATTCCACTACGGCAGTCGCTCAGCTCACCTTTGCGCTCATTCTTGAAATCTATAACAGAGTTGCCGTTCACGATGCGGCTGTTCATAACGGCGAGTGGACCTCCTGCAAGGATTTCTGCTTTCAGAAAACTCAGCTTATCGAGCTTGCGGGAAAAACGATCGGTATAGTCGGCTTCGGTCAGATCGGATACGAAACGGCAAAGATCGCCGACGCTTTCGGTATGAACATCCTTTGCGCCGTACACAATCCTAAGCCTCAGCCGAATTTCCGAAATTTTAAATTTGTTTCTCTCGACGAGCTTGCCGAGAACAGCGATATAATCTCTTTCCACTGTCCCTTGACCGAAGAAACCAAAGGAACTGTAAACGAAAGCTTTATTTCAAAAATGAAGAAAAACGCAATTATCATAAACACGGCAAGAGGTCCGATTATTGACGAGCGAGCTCTCTCGGAAGCGCTGAACAGCGGACGCATCGCAGGTGCGGCGGTTGACGTGCTTTCCTGTGAGCCGCCGAAAGCCGACAATCCCCTGCTTAGCTGTAAAAATTGCATCATTACTCCCCATATTGCTTGGGCAGGCTATGAAACGAGAGTCAGACTTCTCGATATTGTATATAAAAACCTGACCTCATTTCTTGACGGAAAACCCGTAAATGTTGTAAACAAATAATTCCGCACCTTACATCTAAGCTTTCATAAATCTCGTCCTACCGACATATGTATTAACAAAAAACAATGTGCCTGAACGGAGGAGAAATTATGTCAGCTGCAAGTACAAGCATTTACAAGGACATTCAAACAAGGACGGGCGGCGATATCTATATCGGCGTTGTCGGTCCTGTCAGGACGGGAAAGTCGACATTTATCAAACGTTTTATGGATTCTCTCGTCATTCCTAACATCGAGGATCAGAGCAAGAAAGAAAGAGCCACGGACGAACTGCCGCAGTCTGCTTCGGGCAGAACAATAATGACAACCGAGCCTAAGTTTATTCCCGAGGATGCAGTTGAAGTCAATCTGCCCGACAACGCTCATTTCAGCGTAAGAATGATTGACTGCGTCGGCTACATCGTGCCCAGCTCCCTCGGCTATATCGAAAACGACCAGCCGAGAATGGTTAAAACTCCGTGGTTTGAGAAAGAAATTCCTTTCAATATGGCGGCTGAGATCGGTACGCAAAAGGTCATTACGGAACATTCGACAATCGGTCTTGTTGTTACAACGGACGGCACGATCAGCGATATTCCGAGGGAGGAATATGCCGAGGCCGAGGAAAGAGTAGTCGGCGAATTAAAGGAGCTTAACAAGCCGTTTATCGTACTTCTTAACAGCACCGATCCATCTGCCGAGGAAACGAGAATGCTCGGCTCGGAGCTTTCAAACAAATACAATGTTCCCGTTATGCCGGTAAACTGTCTTGACCTTGACGAGGAGAAAATCAAAGCCATACTTGCTCAGATTCTTTTTGAATTTCCTATTCAGGAGGTTTGTGTTGAGCTTCCCGGCTGGGTTACTTCTCTTGACAAAAATCATTGGCTAAAGCGTGATATTTTTGATTCGGTAAAAAAAGAAGCGGCTCAGCTCAGCCGAATAAGGGATGTAAATGTATTCTCGGCAACCCTTAACAGCTGTAAATATGTCAGTAAATCAATTATGAAAACGCTCAATCTTTCAGACGGAAGTGCGGTCGTTACTTTAAGCATTGAAAACTCGATGTTTTATAAGATAATTTCCGAGAAAACGAAGCTAAATATCGACAACGAGGAAGACTTGATGAACTGCATCGGTGAGCTTGCTCAGACGAAGAAATCATACGACAGAATTAAAAATGCACTCGACGAGGTTGAAGCGACAGGCTACGGTATAGTTATGCCGACGATGGAGGAGCTTCATCTCGAAGAACCCGAAATAATGAAACAGGGCGGAAAATACGGAGTTCGGCTTAAAGCCTCCGCACCGTCAATACATATGATGAAGGTCAACACCCACACCGAGGTTGCTCCCCTTGTCGGAAGCGAATCACAGTCGGAGGATCTCGTCATGTATCTGCTCAAGGAATTTGAGGAAAACCCGACACAGATCTGGCAGTCAAATATTTTCGGAAAATCTCTTCATGAGCTTGTAAACGAGGGGCTTCACAACAAGCTTTTCAGAATGCCGACAGACGCAAGAATGAAGCTTCAGGAAACTCTTGAAAAGGTTATTAACGAAGGCTGCAGCGGTCTGATTTGCATAATATTATAATTCATAATAATAATTTGACATTCAGAAAAATTGTAGTATAATATTTTTTCGGAAAAACAAAGGCTTTGTTTAATAAATCAAAGGAAGCTAAACAATGAGTTTTAATGTACTGAATATTCTCTATTATCTTGCAGTCATTCTGCTTGCAACAAAAGGAATAGGTATTTTTGCAAGAAGGATAGGCTTGCCCCAGGTTGTTGGCATGGTAATTGCAGGCTTGCTGATAGGCCCGGCAATTTTCAGTCAGATTGATTCGATAGGTTTTAACGGTCTGATCAATCCGAGCGAAATTGAAATGGATGTTTTGAGATCTTTTTCGCAGGTCGGAGTTGTACTTATTCTCTTTTCAAGCGGACTTGAAACGGACACCAAGGAGCTTGGCAAAAGCGGATTTGCCGCAACGATGGTTGCGATAATGGGTGTTGTCATACCGATCGGACTCGGAACTGTTATAGCGGCTTTGTTTATGGGCGGACTTGAAACGCTCAGGGATCACGAAACATTGATGAATGCGCTTTTTGTCGGATGTATACTTTCGGCAACAAGCGTCGGTATCACGGTCGAAACCCTGCGTGAGCTTGGCAAGCTGAAAACCAAGGTCGGCACAACCGTACTCAGCGCCGCAATAATAGACGATGTTCTCGGAATTGTTGCGCTCAGCCTTATCACAAGTCTTGACGGCGACGGCAGCGTAGGAATGACCTTGCTGAAATCCTTGGGATTTTTCGTTGTAGGAATCGGTATCGGTTTCCCGATCAAATATCTGTTTGTATGGATTTGCAAGCGTTATCCTCACACCAGAAGAACAAGCATTTTTGCCCTTGCGGTATGCTTCCTTTACGCTTATGCCGCCGAGACCTTTTTCGGAATTGCGGCAATTACAGGAGCTTTCCTTGCCGGAATTATGCTCAGCGGAATTAAGGACACCGATTTTGTTGACAAAAAGGTGCTTACGAACGGTTATATGATCTTCTCCCCGATTTTCTTTGCCTTTATCGGCATCAGCGCAGATTTCAGCGCATTTAAGCCGTCAGACCTTATCTTCGGACTGGTTTTTGTTGCGGTCGGAATTATCGGAAAGATCATCGGCTGCGGCACGGTCGCAAGGCTTTGCAAGTACAAAACCCGTGATTCCGTAACTATCGGAATAGGAATGATAGCAAGAGGAGAGGTTGCTCTCGCAGTATACACAACGGGACATTCCCTGATTAAAGCCTCGGGCGGAATAAATCCCCTGATTGCAACGATCATGCTGATCGTAATTTCTTCAATCCTCTGCCCTGTTCTTCTCAAGCTTGTGTTCGGATCGCATAAGCATGAAGATTCACATCAGACAAAGCTCCACGACGTCAACACCGAAGTTCGTGAAGGCGGATATTGATAATAGAAATAATTAAAGCTGTGGCTTAAAGTGAAATTCACAAAGCCACAGCTTATTTTAATATATTTCGTAGAAAATTACGTTACTGCCGTCAAGAGTATCATCAAGCCTTATCCGTCCGTTTTCAACCTTAGCTGTTGAATAAACAGGAGTAAGAACCGAACATTCTGCGTATTTATCCTTTAATTCATTGAAATAAATTGTTCTTGCGGTTTCATCGCTGAGAGTACCCGGACTGTCAATACACGGATCATCGGGCGACCAGTTGAAGCAATCGTCGGTAATTGAGTATTTCACCCTGTCCTCCTGAAATTCGTCGAAATAATTGCAGTCGTCGCTGATGAGATATCTGACAACGGTAACCTCATCCTTGGTGATCTGAGGGACTTTGAGCGTGAATGAAACATTCATTTTCTTTGAATAGCCTACATCGTTTTTGTAATTGTAGGTCATAATTCTGAGAGTGTTTGTTTCGCTGTCCCAACCGCTGAGACATTCGCTTTCGATTCCGATTCCTGCTCTGACTTTTGCGGAAATAACATTCGTCTGTCTGCTTCCTGCAAATTTTGAAATATTTGAGGCAACATGATAGCTTACTGTGGGATTGCCGTCAAACAAGCCGTTAGAAAGAAAGCCCCATGATGAAAAGTAATCAAGACCGCTGTTTATACCCTGAGTGAATAGCCTTGCGTCATAAGCCGCCTGCCAGGTGTAGCCCGTGATACGCAGAAGTAACTGATTGTCGGCATTACCGTAATTGTTACCGAAAAGGATGCGTCCCTCATCAATACCGTAAAAAAGATCCTTCAAGCCGTATTTTTCTGCTGTTTTTTTCAGGTGTTTAACCGTTTCGGGCAAGGTCATACCCTTGGTATATTTACCCGGCCTGTTGTCATAAAACGATGCCGAGATGAATGAAATTTTAGTTCCTTTTTTACCGTTTGCATAATTTGTTCCCTTTGCAACGTGCCTGATAAAATCTCTCTCGTCCCAGAGTCCCTCGGTAACGGCCATCGAATGAGCGCCGACGGTTATATCCTCTCCCAGCACGTCAACAAGAGCCTGAACGGTGTAGTCGTAGAGCTTGCAGTATGCGATCATTGAGTCTTTGGGATCGCCGCTTTTCGCCTGAAACCAGCCGCCGTTCTCAAATTCGGTCATACAGCCGAAGCGCCAGCTTCTGACCTCATCAATTCCGAATTCATCGACAAGAGCCGTAATTATCGCCTTTATATATCCGTAATATACCTCATAATCGTCGGGCGGATAAATGTTCATGGAGAAATCTCCGCCTATGATGTAATCCGAAGTAAATTTGATCGGAACACCGCCGAGCTTGAGATGCGGCTTTGCGCCGAGGGATAATATTCCACGACAGTTTTTTATAAGCGGCTCAAAATCATAGTCGGTAAAGGTTGATTTATCGAAAGGATCTATAAAAAGATCTCTTTCGGGAGTGCCTCCCGTGCATTGCATGAGCTGAATGTACCGCACAAACTCCATTACATCATTTTCGCTGTTCCTTTGAGGCTCATAAAACTGAGTACCCATATCCCAGACGTTAACATTATCAACAATATTCGGTATTTCGTCACCGAGATCAGAGGTATCAATGATGTATTTTACACTGCTTACACCGCCGAACAGTGGAGAGAGAGAGCCGAAAAACAGCACGACGCTCATTAAAAGAGATGTGATAAATCTAATAAAACACATAGCCATTCTCCCTAAAAGAAAAGCTGCCGGACAAATCGGGGGAAAACATAGGTAATCCGGAATTTTCGGCAGCTTAAATTCAAATTATAAAATCAGTTCTGAGGATAAAACTCGGGAAGGAAATCCTTGTGGGCTTCTTTCAGCTCGTTGAAGCACTTAACAGCCTTGTCATAGTCGCCTACAAGCGGATGAATGAGAAGTCCGTTTATTGCGGCGATCTCGTTGCCTGTCACAGCGGCCTCGACTGTATATTTCTCATAAGCCTTAACAATTCTGATAAGGTTGATGATGTGCTTGTTGCGGAAGTCCTCAACCTTGATCGGCTTTGCGCCGTCCTTGCCGATGACGCAGGGAGCTTCGATAACATCGTCGTCATCAAGGAAATCAAGAGTACCGTTATTCTTAACATTGACAACCTGAACGTCCTGAACATCATTTGCAAGAGAATTGATGAGGTTGACAGCGGCAAGAGAATACTTGTGTCCGCCTCTCTTGTCAAGCAGAGCGGGCTTTACACAAAGCTCCTCGTCCTGATACATCTTGAGAAGCTGTTCCTCAATCTCCATACAAACCTGCGCTCTGGTCTTGTCGTCCTCACGCTGATGCTGAAGCTTAGCCTCACGGCAGTAATAATACTGGAGATAAGATGACGGAATAGCATTTACGGCTTTAAGACAATCAAGTCCGATACCGTCGTCCTGAATGTTTGCCATAACCTTAGCCTTGTAGCCCTGATTTATCATATCCGTGATAAGCTCCTTGCCGTCCTTCTTGATTGAAGTAACCCAGCTAAGGTGGTTAAGTCCGACATATGTGATATCAACATCGGGTCCTGTTGTTTCCTTGATATCGTCAAGCATATCAATGGGAACGTTGCAAAGACCGATATTCTTAACATTCGTGTTGTTAAGAACAAATTCGGTGATGATGCCCGAAGGGTTGGTGAAGTTGATAAGCCATGCGTCAGGGCAGATAGCTTCGATTCTGTCACAGATGTGCTTGATGACGGGAATTGTTCTGAGTGCCTTGAACATTCCGCCGATACCCGTTGTCTCCTGTCCGATGAGATCGTATTTCTTGGGAATACTTTCGTCAAGATAACGTGCATTAAGCATACCTACACGGATCTGTGTTACAACAAAATCAGCACCCTGAAGCGCGGTATCAAGATCATCCGTCATAACAACTTCACAGTCTACTTTTGCGTTTTTAAGCATACGGATGCAAAGATCACCGACGATATTGCGCTTTCTCTCGTTGATATCCATAAAGGAAATCTTCTTGAGCTTGAGTGAATCCGATGCTTTAAGGAAACCGTCAACAAGTTCGGGACAATAGGTACTGCCCGAGCCGATAACGGCAACAGTAATTTCTTTCATATGTATTACCTCGCTTGATTATATATATTGCTGGAATATCCAGTTGATACAGCCGGTTACCGGGGGCTGGGTAAGCTTGATAAACTTCAGCTTTCTTCCGCCGGCGGCCGACGCTTTTTCCATAAGAGCCTTTGTATAAACCTCCGACGGGAGCTTAGTGTGAATCGAACCGGAAAGAACGACCTCAACAACCTCGTCGGTGAAGTTATTAGTATTCAGATGAGCTGCAATAAGTGCGGCACCTCTTGTTGCCATTACATCAATAACGTCAAGAACAGCCTTGTCGCCGAGCTTAGCCGCATCGAAGAAGAAGTCGATAAGACGCATAATAAAGATATCGGCGTCCGGATCCTCAAACCTTGAAACAAGTGAAAGGAAGTCCTCCTTGGATTTGAGCGAGTATTCGTCAAAAACCATTTTAGTGACGGCAGTTTTTCTCAATCCGAGATAAACGTCGTCATAAACCATTCTGTAAGTCTCGGAAGCGATCCAATGACCGTTTCCGACGTCGCCGGAAAACTCGCTGAGACCGGCAAGCTGAAGCATCTTGCCGTCGTTATCTATCGAGTTACAGCAGGTACCTGTACCGCAGTTATAACCGATAGCGGCCGCTCCGGTAGAGCCGGCCTTGACAACAATGAAACCGTCGTTATAAATCTCAAACTTTTCAAGACCGTAGTCGAGAAGCCTTTTTTTCATCTCATCGTGCTGGAACTGATGATCTATTCCTGCAAGTCCCATAAGCGTGAAATCAACATCATGCAGAGAAATGTTCGCTTCCTTGAGAAGATCCTTTATTCCTGCCCAGATTATGTCCGCCGCCTCGTCAAAGCTGCCTTCCATATTCTCATGGTTGCTTCCGGGGCCTTTTACCATAGCGACGATGTTTTTCTTCTCATCAAAAAGTGCATAAGCGGTCTTGGTTCCGCCGCCGTCAATACCGATATAATAACTCATGTGTAGCTCCTTTATAATTTCTTACTGATCGTCAGTGATAAAAATCACAAAAAACCTATAATATTATACTATCATTGAATAATAAAAACAATAGTTTTTTTAAAAATAAAAGAGAAATAGGACAACTATAAGACTATGTAAAGATTTATATCTTTTGTAAAACATCAATTCCGAACTCTATTTCTGAATTTAGAAAATTAGTTTTCTTCAGCTTTTCCTGATCAGATCTGCCGGTTTTGTAATAATAAGGCGTCATTGTGAACAGAGAGAATATATCCTCGTTACTGTCAATATGAATATCATATTTCAGTTCGTCACGGTCAGAAATTTTGAATCCTGCGGGTACGCTTAGGTCAACCTCATTAAGATAAGGCTTTTCGTAAATCAAAGATTTTAAACCCATAAGATGCTTTTCCAAAGGATACACCCTTACAAAATGACCGCCTTTTCTGAGAACACGTAAGACCTCATCTGAGCTGTACGGAGCAAAAACCGAAACAACCGCATTGCAAAATCCGTCCGATATCGGCAATGCGAAGGTGCTTGCAACCGCAAGAGAAATATTTCTGTTTCTTTTGCTTCCGGCAATTAGAGCTTCCTTGGATATGTCTATTCCGCCGACCGTAATTTCCGGAAAAGATTCAGCAATAATCGAAGTGTAATAGCACTCTCCGCAGCCGAGATCGACGAGCTTCATTCCCGGAAAAGCGATACTGCTGATTTTGGAAACTATTATTTCAGCCAATCTGCCGTAATATCCCTTGTTCAGAAAATCAAATCTCGATCTGACCATCAGCTTGTCGTCGCCATGCCTTTTGGCGGACGATTTCTGAGACTGTAAAAGATTGACATAGCCCTGCTTCGCAAGATCAAAACAATGTCCGTTTTCGCATTTAAGCGTCCTTTCGGCTCTTGTCAAGCCGCAGCCGCAGACCGGACACGAAAAATCGAAATTCATTTTCAGTCCTTCTTGAGATCGTCTTCGGCAGGAGCCGCACACGGAGCGTCGATAGGCTCTTTTTGAATATTCAGCGGAGCAACATATCTGACGGCGTTTGTAATAATCTTCTGAACCGCCGGGTGCTTGAATGTCGGATTGGATTCATGTCCGGGCTGGAAATAAAAGACTTTTCCGAGTCCCCTGTTCCAAACGCATCCCGATCTGAAAACCTCTCCGCCGCCGAACCATCCGATCAAGACAAGCTCATCGGGATTCGGAACATCAAATCTCTCGCCGTACATTTCCTCGTTTTCAAGGTAGAAATACTCTCCGATACCCTGAGTAATCGGGTGGTTGGGAGCGATGTTCCATACACGCTCTCTGTCACCCTCTCTCCATTTAAGTGAGCAGGTCGTACCAAGCGTTTTACGGAAAATTTTTGAATAATGGCCTGAGTGAAGCACGATAAGTCCCATACCTCTGAGTATTCTGTCGTGAATTTTTTCAACAAGCTCATCGGGTACCTGCTCATGTGCAACGTGTCCCCACCAGATGAGAACATCTGTGTTCTCAAGCACATCGTCACCGAGACCGCACTCAGGCATATCGAGGGTTGCGCAGGTGACATTTATATCTTCATTTTTGCCTAGAAACTCGGCAATGCAAGCGTTCATTCCGTCGGGATAAACAGCAATAACGTTTTCGCTTGTCTTATCCTGAACGTGTTCATTCCAAACAGTAACATTTATCATGGAAAAATCCCCCTTTTGGTTTGATATAATGATATCACATAGATATTTATTTTTCAACCTTTTTAAACATATTATCTGTCTTATAAAAGTGAATACCGACAAAGAAAAACACGGATTTCTCCGTGCCTTTCGTGGATTATTTTGTTTTTGGAAGACTGTTTTG
>JAEDFL010000061.1 GCA_016292785.1 Clostridiaceae bacterium
AAATTATAATTATCGCTTTATTTTTTCATTTTCCCATTGAATTACGTTCGCATTTGTTTTATTATTATCTTAACCGTAAAGGGATTTCAAAAGAACGGAGATTTATTATGGACAAATACGCAAGATTCAGATATCAGCCGTGTATTCCGCTCGGACAGCACGGAAGAAAGGTGACCGGCTCTCCCGCTCATGCGGCACTCTCAAGAAAAGCGGCAGGCGAGGGAATGGTGCTCCTTAAAAACGAAAACAACGCTTTGCCGTTTAAAAAGGGTGAAAGGCTCGCTCTTTTCGGAAAGGCGACTATCGAATACATAAAGGGCGGCGGCGGAAGCGGCGATGTTCACTGCGCTTACACCCGCAACATTTTTGAAGGCTTCGCTCAGAAAGAAGCGGAGGGCAAGCTCGGCGTTTATATGCCGACCGTCGAATACTACAAGGAATATGTTAAGGAGCAGAGCAAATTTGTTCCGACCTCTGACGATATTGAAAAGACGTGGAGCATAGTCAATGCAATGGATTTCTGTCAGGAAAAGGATGATATCATCTACGACACCTTTGCAAGTATGCATGTTCCCGAAGCCGACGTACCCGATGAGCTTATCGTCTCGGCGGCAGAAAAAGCAGATGCGGCAGTTATTACTCTCAGCCGCTTTTCTGCCGAGGGTGTAGACCGCCGTGCCGTTGACGGTGACTACTATCTTTCCGACGTTGAAAAGCGTCTTATCGACAGGGTTTCTGCGGCTTTTGAAAAGACGGTTATCGTTATAAATTCGGGTGCGCTCATCGACTGTGAATACTTTGCCGAGAACGACAAGGTTCAGGGCATTCTTTTCGGCTGGCAAGGCGGTATGGAGGGAGGTATGGCTGTTGCCGACCTTCTCTGCGGCGACGTCAATCCGTCGGGCAAGCTCGGCGATACCATTCCTAAGTCCTATAACGATTATGAGAACGGAAAAATTTTCCAAACAGGATATGAGCATCTTGACTATGAAGATGACATTTATGTCGGTTACAGATATTTTGAAACAATTCCCGGAGCGGCGGAGAAGGTACGCTATCCCTTCGGCTTCGGTCTTTCATACACGACCTTTGAAATGAGCGGTGCTTTCTGCGGCGAGACGGACGGAAAGATCGTTGCCGCCGTAACGGTAAAGAACACGGGCGATGTCGCCGGCAAAGAGGTTGTTCAGCTCTATTACAGCGCACCGCAGGGCAAGCTCGGCAAGCCGTCAAAGGAGCTTGCAGCTTTCACAAAGACAAAGCTTCTTGCTCCCGGCGAAAGCCAGACTGTTGCGCTGAGCTTTGATATTAACGATATGGCAAGCTTTGACGATCTCGGCAAGGTTCAGAAATCGGCGTTTGTGCTTGAAAAGGGCGAATATGTCTTCCACCTCGGCAATTCGGTAAGAAACACCCGTCAGCTCAGTTATAAATTTGTTGCCGAAGACGATATTATCGTAAAGCAGTCAAAGTCGCTCCTGACTCCGTTCAAGCTCGAAAGACGTTTGCTTGCGGACGGCACATATGAGGCGCTTCCCCAGGGTGAGCCGCACTATTATTCCGAAAGGAACAAGGCGGTTGACGTGAAAGCTCCCGAGGCTGAGGTCAGGTTTGACGATGTTGTCACAGATGAGGAGCTTGACGCTTTCATCAAGCAGTTCACCGTGGACGAGCTTATAGACTTCGTAGGCGGACATCCGTTCCGCTCATCGGTCTGCAATACAGGCGCATTCGGAGGTCTTGACCGTCTTGCCGTTCCTGCCGTTCCGACGGCTGACGGACCCGCAGGCGTTCGTCTTGACGAAAAAACAGGCGTTCCGACAACCGCATGGCCGTGTGCAACTCTCCTTGCCTGCACATGGAACACCGAGCTTATTCAGGAGGTCGGTGCGGCAGGAGGAGCCGAGCTTAAAGAGAACAACCTCGGCGTATGGCTTGCTCCTGCGATGAACATTCACCGCAATCCGCTCTGCGGACGTAACTTTGAATACTTCTCCGAGGATCCCGTGCTTGCCGGAAAATGCTGTGCCGCCGATGTGCTCGGCATACAGTCCAACAGGGTTGCGGTATCGGTCAAGCACTTTGCCTGCAACAACAGGGAGTCCAACCGTTTTGAGTGCGATTCGAGAGTTTCTGAGCGTGCGCTCAGAGAAATTTATCTCAGAGGCTTTGAGATTTGCGTCAAGGACGCCGATCCGTGGACGATAATGTCCTCATATAATCTCATCAACGGCAACCACACCTCGACAAGCTATGAGCTTCTGACGGAGATCCTCAGAAACGAATGGGGCTTCGGCGGAATTGTTACGACCGACTGGGGCGTACACAGCGCAAACTCCGACGAGATTATTGCCGGAAACGATATCAAGATGGGCGAGGGTGATCCCAAGGAGCTTAAAGCCGCATTTGAAAGCGGAAAGCTCACCAGAGCCGACCTTGAGCCGTGTGTAAAGCGTATACTTCAGATGACAATGAAATTTGCGAACTGATAATTTCTGAAAAAATAAAAGGCTTGTATCGGATTGACTTTCCGTTACAAGCCTTTTTCTGCCGTATTCTTATTTACATAACTGCGTATTCGGCAATTCGCCTTACACATTCGCCGTCGCAGGCGCCCATAAATTTCTCCCTGAACGCAGGGATTCTGTCCTCACGGAAGTCGCCGCTTCGGATCGCTTCGATTATCTCGTCATTGTCAATAACTATCTTGCCGGGGACGAAGCTCTTGTAATCGAAATAAAAGCTCCTGTCGTGCTCATACTGCTCAAGGTCGTAGGCATAGAAAAGCATCGGCTTACCGAGCAGGGAATATTCAAATATCAGCGAGGAATAGTCGGCAATCAGAATATCTGCGGCGCAGAGTGCCGTTTCAATTTTCAGACTGTTTGAGCCGTCAAAGACGAAATCGCCGTACTTTTCTTTTTCCTCCTCGGTCATACCGAAATTCTTCGCCGTGAACGGGTGAAGCTTCAGAACGAGGGCATAGTCCCTGCCGAAAGCCTCTTTCAGCTTTGCGTAATCGAGGGGATTTTCATTATATGCCTGTTCGGGCGAATTTCCTCGGAACGTGGGCGCATAGAGAATGATTTTTCTGCCGCCGATCTCAGGGAAGCTTTTCAGAAGCTCATCTCTCTGAGCCGCAACGAAATCACCGTCAAAATAGATATCGGTTCTCGGAGTTCCGAAAGCCTTAACCCTGCGTTCGGAGCATCGGAAAGCCTCGGCATAGCAGGGGATAACCGCCTCGGACGAGACGAAAACATCGGTGTATGTATTGTGCATCGGGAAACGGAGCATATCCTCACGTTTTCCGCCCCACGGGAGATCGAGCGTGGAATAACCCCATTTTTTAAAAGCTCCGCAGGCGTGCCAGAGCTGAATTACCCTCGTTCCCTTTTTCGGCTGATGAGCATAAACAGGATCGAAATTATCGGTGATAAAAACACACTTGCACTGAGCGTAGAGTTTTTGAAATTTGAAATCGAACAATATCCTTTTCAGCGGATTTTGCGGCGACTGCATTATGCGGCAGTCATAACCTCTCTCACTCAAAAAGTCGTAAATTCCCGTCATATTGTCGGGCATCTCCGTATAATTCTTGCTGTATGCAAAAAGTATGAGCTTTTCGTTTATCGGCTTGTTTTTGCAGAGATTGAACGCAAGCGGCCACAGCCAAAAGAAAAGTATTTTTCGCCTTAAAATGACGAGCTTCTTTTTTAATCCGTTCATCATATCACTCCTGTCAGTCTTCGATTATTTCAAGCTTAACGAACATAACGGATCTGCGGTAATGGGTGTAGGTGATATAGACATATTTTCCGTCGGAGATAACGGCAGGATATGAAAATTCTGCGCCGTCGACCTTGTCCTCCTCGATTATAACAGGCTCGGAGAAGGTCTGAGCGTTGTCATCGGTTACGGAATATGCAATGATATTTCTGCTGCCCCATGATTCGGATATCGGGTTGTAAACGACAAAGACTTCTCCGTTCGGAAGCTTAACGCAGTCGATACCGCTGTTATTGTTCGGCAGGGAAGTTCTTTCGCATCGGCTCCAGTTCATACCGTCCGAGGTACTGCTTTTCAGAATACTGCCCTCCGAGGAACGAAGCAGAGCATATATGCGGTCGCCGTCCTGCCACAGAGTCGGCTGAATTATTCCGAGACCGTCGGCTGACCTGTGGTCAAAGTCCATTAAACCGCTCCTATGCCATGTCTTGCCTGCGTCGGAGGAATAATCGACAAATGCGTCCCAAGCTTTCTTCGTTTCAACCGAAGCGGGTGCGGCGATCCGACCGTCCGAAAGCAGAATCGGCTTGTTCTTGACGGGGCCTCTGCCGCCCGAAGCATCGCCCTCAACAAGCTCGGCAGGCTCAGTCCAGCTTTCGCCGCCGTCGGAGGAACGCATGATAAAGGTGCGCCATTCGGGAATACGTCTGCCGTTCTTATAGAAAAGAAGAATTTCATTCCCGTATTCAAAGAGGACGGGATTCCAGCACGGCGTTTCGGTAAAGGTCATTCGCCTCGGATCGCTCCAGCCCTCGCCGTCATTTACGGAAAGATATATTTCAACATCATCGTTACTCTCCTTTGTGCCTGCAAACCACGCACAGATAAGTCTTTCACCGACCTTGAGGACGGTCGATGCGTGACACTGAGCAAAAAACTTTTTCTCAGGGAAAATCTCCTGACGTAAAACTTCACGGAATTTCATAATCCACCTCAATTTTTTCTTATATAAGACAAAGAGACTGTCACGCGGACAGTCTCTGAATCATCTTTTAATCATTACACGGCACGAGTAACCTTACCTGAACGAAGGCAACGTGTGCAAGCATATACCTTGCGCGGAGAACCGTTAACGATCGCCTTAACACGCTTAACGTTCGGCTTCCATGTTCTGTTTGAACGTCTGTGTGAGTGGGAAACCTTGATACCGAAAGCAACATCTTTACCGCAGAAATCGCATTTTGCCATTTGTCGGCACCTCCTTTAATTGCGAATACTAAACAACATTTCATATATTAGCAGATTTGAGAGAAAAAATCAAGACTTTTTTTAAATTATTTTTAATCAATGAATTTCTTCATCAAATCCGGACCGAAATCAATGTAATTACCCGTAGCTTTTGCCGTTTCCTCATTGATCGAATCAACGCCGCTGTCCTTTTCGGCGGACTTCTGATAAATCATATAGGGAACGGGATCGCCTGCATGGGTTTTGGTGACGATCGGAGTCGGATGATCGGGCAAAATCATAATCTTGTAATCCTCACCTATCTCCTCAAGTCCGTTAATGATTATCGGCAGGACACGGGAGTCGATATACTCAATCGCCTTGACCTTGTTTTCAGGCTCGCCTCTGTGTCCGCACTCATCGGGAGCTTCATAGTGAACGTATGCGAAATCGACGCCGTTTTTAAGCTCCTCAACGGCGGCTTTCGCCTTGCCCTCAAAGTTGGTGTCGATGTAACCCGTTGCGCCCTCGACCTCGGGGGTGTTCATTCCTGCAGAAATGCCGATGCCCTTGAGAAGATCGACTGCGGAAATAACCGTGCCTTTCTTGCCGTAAAGGTCTTCAAACTTAGGAAGAACGGGCTTTTTGCCCTCGCCCCAGAGCCAGATGGAGTTTGCCGGACGCTTGCCCTCGGCAATCCTCTTTTTGTTGACGGGATGATCCTTGAGCAGATCGTAGCTCTCTTTCATCATTGCGATGAGCTTTTCGGCATTCGGAGAGGTTGAGAGATACGGTCCGACAACCCTGTCGGAGATATCGTGCGGAGGAGTCATATTGCCAAGCTCGACCGTACCGCCGTGATGAATAAGACAGTGACGGTAGCTTACTCCGGGGTAGAAATCAAATTCTCCGCCGCCGAAATGCTCCTGAACGGTCTTGATGATCTCAGCCGCCTCTGCGCTTGAGATATCGCCTGCGGAATAGTCGATCATCGTCTTATCCTCGTATTTTTCCTCGTCGGAGAGGGTTACGACGTTGCACCTGAGTGCGATATCGTCGTCCGCCATTTTAACACCGATGCTGACCGCCTCAAGCGGAGAGCGTCCCGTGTAATATTTTTTCGGATCATATCCCATAACGCTGAGGTTTGCAACGTCGCTTCCGGGTTTGAGTCCCTCTGCGACAGTCCTGACAAGTCCGACCTCGCCGTGCTGAGCAAGACGGTCAAAATTCGGCTTGTTTGCAACCATCATCGGGGTTTTGCCTCCGAGAGCCGGAACAGGATAGTCCGCCATTCCGTCATACAATACTACAACATATTTCATAACTGGCACCTGCCTTGTAACAATAATTTTTTCGAGCTGTGAAACCGCTTTCTAAAAATGTGCTGTGTGCGATTTTATTCGGGCAATTTACAAACATCTACCCAGCCGCTGAATCCCTGTGCAATTTTTTCAAGCTCGTCAACGGTCAGCTCAACTGCGCTGTTTGAACTGCCGACCGCAGGGAAAACGGTTTCAAATCTTTTGAGCGACTCGTCAAGATAGGTCTTGACTCCGTCATTTATTCCGAACGGGCAAACGCCGCCGACCTTGTGGCCGATCATTGACTCGACCTCGTCGGGAGTGAGCATTTTCGCCTTGGTCGAAAACGCCGCCTTATATTTCGGGTTGTCGATTTTTGCATCACCGGCGGCAACTATGATGATCGCCTCGTCGCCGACCTTGAATGAAAGTGATTTTGCAATACGCTTGCCCTCAACGCCGAGTGCCTGAGCCGCAAGCTCAACAGTTGCGCTGGAAACGTCAAATTCCTTTATTTTGTCCTCAACTCCGAATTGACTGAGGTAGGCTCTTCCTTTTTCTATGGACATTGATTTGCCTCCGTTTTATCAGAATATTTCCTTGGATTCAATCTGCTTTGCCGCAAGCTCGACGAACTCGTCAACGCTCATTGCGCCGATGTCGCCCTCGCCACGCTTACGCACGGAAACGCACTTGCCATCAATATCCTTGTCGCCCATAAGAAGCATATACGGAATCTTCTGGAGCTGAGCTTCACGGATCTTGTAGCCCGTCTTTTCACTTCTTGTATCAACCTCACAGCGGATACCCCTTGCCTCAAGCTTCTTTGCGATCTCAAAGGCATAGTCGTGGTGACGGTCTGCGATCGGGAGAAGCTTGACCTGAACGGGAGCAAGCCAGATCGGGAACGCACCTGCAAAATGTTCGGTGATAACGCCGATAAATCTTTCGATCGAGCCGAAAACAACACGGTGAATCATAACGGGTGTGTGCTTCTCTCCGTCAGAGCCTGTGTATTCAAGGTTAAATCTGCCGGGAAGCTGATAGTCAAGCTGGATTGTGCCGCACTGCCAGGTTCTTCCGAGGCTGTCCTTGATGTGGAAGTCGAGCTTCGGGCCGTAGAAAGCACCGTCGCCCTCGTTGATAATATAAGTCTTACCAACGCTTGTGATTGCGTCTGCGAGTGCTTTTGTTGCGATCTCCCAGTCCTCCTCTGAGCCGATATGATCCTCCGGCATGGTGGAAAGCTCGATCTCATACGGAAGTCCGAACAGGGTGTAAACCTCGTCGAAAAGCTGTGCGATCCTTACAACCTCGTCACGTATCTGCTCGGGAGCAAGGAGAATGTGTGCGTCGTCCTGAGTGAAGCAGCGGACACGGAAAAGTCCGTGGAGCGCACCCGAAAGCTCGTTTCTGTGAACTCTGCCGAGCTCGCCGTAGCGAAGCGGCATTTCCTTGTACGAATGAGGCTCAAGCTCATAAACAAGAATACTGCCGGGGCAGTTCATCGGCTTGATTGCAAAATCTTCATCGTCAATGACCGTTGTGTACATATCGTCATGGTAATGATCCCAGTGACCTGAGGTCTCCCAGAGTGAACGGCGCATGATCTGCGGAGTTGATATCTCATAGTAGCCCCACTTCTTGTGAACCTCACGCCAGTAATTGATGAGGGTATTGCGAAGCACCATACCCTTCGGGAGGAAGAAAGGCATTCCCGGAGCCTCGTCCCTGAGAGCAAAGAGTCCAAGCTCTCTGCCGAGCTTTCTGTGGTCACGCTTCTTTGCCTCCTCGATCGCCTCAAGGTAAGCGTCAAGCTCAGCCTGCTTTGTGAAAGCGGTTGCATAGATACGCTGGAGCATCTTGTTCTTTTCGCTTCCTCGCCAGTATGCGCCCGTTGCCGAGGTCAGCTTGAACGCCTTGATCCTGCCTGTGTCGGGAATGTGAGGGCCTGCGCAAAGCTCGGTGAACTCGCCCTGCTTGTAGAAGCTGATATTTTCGCCCTTGTCGGCGTGCTCCTTGACAAGCTCAACCTTGTAGATTTCGCCCTTGTCCTCATAATATTTAATAGCCTCATCGGGAGTCATTTCAAATTTATCAAGCGGAAGCTTTTCCTTGACAATCTTCTTCATCTCCGCCTCAATCTTTTCAAGATCTTCGGGGAGGAAAGGCTTCTCAACATCAAAATCGTAATAGAATCCGTTTGCAATAGAGGGGCCTATCGCAAGCTTAGCCTCGGGATAAAGTCTTTTGACTGCCTGAGCCATAATATGCGATGCGGTGTGGCGGAAGGTCTTCTTTGCCTCCTCATCGTCCTCAAAGGTAAGAAATTCAAGCTCGCAGTCGCCCTCGATCGGAGTTCTGAGATCCTGATATTCTCCGTTTATTTTGCAGATACAAACTGCCTTGTAAAGTCCCATGCCGATGCTTTTTGCAATTTCCATGGCGGTCGTGCCGTTCTCATACTCCTTGACAACTCCGCCTTTCAAAGTTACATTTGCCATTTCTGTTCCTCCTAAATGAAAATAAAAAAGCTCCATCCCGAAAACTGGGATGAAGCATAAACTCCACGGTTCCACCCGTATTGCAGAAAAACTGCCACTCGAACGCCTTAACGCGGCAAACGGCGATCCTTATTTCGGAACGCTCTCCGCAGTGGTAACTGATTCCGAATACCGGCACGCTTTCACCGTGTGCGCCCCTCTCTGAGGATATTCGCCCGAAACAGCCTTCTGCATCAACGATTTATATTATTGTCTACATTTTATAACGTTTTATTTTTCTTGTCAAGTGGGAAAAGCAGGATTTTTTTAATATGATATAGTTTGGGTAAACGTTTTCTTGACACGTTGGGAATGAACTGATATAATAATGTAAATTCTAAAATGGGTTAGATTTTGATTTCACATAAAGGAGCTGATACCAATGAGAAAGACGAAAATCATCTGTACCATCGGCCCTGCGTGCCGCAACGAGGAGACGCTGACAGCCATGGTCAGGGCAGGAATGAACGTTGCAAGGCTCAACTTTTCCCACGGCTCTCATGACGAGCATCTTGAAACTATCAATATGCTGAAAAATGTCAGGGAAAAGCTCAATGTTCCGCTTGCGATTATGCTTGATACCAAGGGACCCGAATACCGCATCAAGAGCTTTAAGGACGGCTCCGTATTTCTCAAGGACGGTGACACCTTCACCTTCACCACCGATCAGATCGTCGGCGACGAGAACAGAGTTTCCGTCAGCTATTCAGGTCTTGCGGACGAGCTTTCGGTCGGAGACACAATACTTCTTAACAATGCTCTGCTTAATTTTGAGGTCGTTTCGATTGACGGGCACGATATTAACTGCCGTGTTGTCACGGGCGGAGAACTTTCCAACAACAAGAGTATGAGCTTTCCCGGCAAGACGCTCAAGCAGAAATATGTCAGCGAACAGGACAAATCGGATATTCTTTTCGGAATTGAAAACGACGTTGATTTCATCGCCTGCTCCTTTGTTTCCTGCAAGCAGGATATCCTCGACATCAAAGAGGTTATGGGTGACGCCGTGAACAAAATCGACCTCATTGCCAAGATCGAAAACAGAGCCGGAATTGACAACATTGACGATATATGCACCGAATGTGACGGCATTATGATTGCAAGGGGCGATATGGGTGTTGAGATCCCGTTCGTTGAGCTGCCGATAATTCAGAAAGCACTTATCACGAAATGCCGTATGCTCGGCAAACGGGTTATCACGGCGACCGAGATGCTTGAATCCATGAT
>JAEDFL010000062.1 GCA_016292785.1 Clostridiaceae bacterium
TTTCCATATCTGTTATTGTTCCTTACTGCGATGGAGAAGAAATAATCAACAATCTAATCACGGATAATTGTTTACTTTTGCTGTCGCTCCCTGCATAGGGAGCGTGGACTTTTTGTTTTACCTTAATTAAGTTTCATCTCATTACTTTTGAAAGACAATGAAAATTCAGAGCTTGATTATAATATCACTTTAGATTTTGATAATCTAATTGAAAAAATCTATTACTTATGCTATCACTGTTTCGTGAAAGGATATTGAAAAAGGTCTGTATAAAACAAGTGCGTATGTTTACGCATACGGCACGAAAGTCAGAACCAAACATTAACTTACAGTAAGGAGATTTTTAAAATGTCAATGGAGAGTAAAGAAACATACACTTGTCCCGAGTGCGGACATGAACAGGAATGTACCGTTTGGCATTCCCTGAACGGTGACATGAATCCCGAAGCAAAACAGCAGTTGCTGGATGGGACGCTATTCCTGTCCGAATGCAGCAACTGCGGTCGCAAAAGCAATTTAGATTACGGAATACTATACCACGATATGACTAATCAAGCGATGGTTTATTATGTGGATGAAGAATCTGTGGAGCAGACACTGGAAATAATGAAAAATTCGGGAAAGCAGTTTGGGTTGGATATGAGCGGATATCGCAATCGTATTGTTACAGATCAGAATTCCTTGCGTGAAAAGGCTATCATATTTGATCATGGTTTGGATGATCGTGTAGTGGAGATAATTAAACTCATTTATTATATCAATGCAGAAGATCGGTTTTCTGATGCTAAAATAAATGCAGTTTATTTCCTTGTAGCGGACGGCAAATACATTCTGGAGTTTCTCGGTGAGAAGCCTTTGAGTGCTGAAGTGCCGGCGGATATGTATGATAATATTAAGCACGATTTTGCCGAAAGGCTTGAGCGTGTCGGAAACGAAGATGCTTTTGTTGATTTGAATTGGGCATCGGAAATATTGAAAGGTTGAGATCAAATTGCCGGATAACCATGTAGAAATCTTCGTTATGGCATCCGAGCCACTTAAAAAGTACACCCCTGACACCATTCGAGAAATTCTAAAACAACACAATACAGACGATGAAATAGCTGCAATAATGGCGGCGGTCTCAAATGAAACCGGCTGGCTTCGACACGATACAGATGATCCGGATAACGATGAGGAAACTATATTGCGCATCATAGCGGAGCTCGATGTGTGGTGGAAACTTGAGGAAGAGTTATTCGATGAAATTATTCGTCGTTTGGAAGAAGAAAACCGGAGAAAAGATATTGCTTATATAACTGCCGGGATAGGGCTATACAACGCATCAAACCGTTTATGGAGCGAAACGGATATTGCGATGGCGCAGGCTGGTTGATTAAAGAAGAATAGAATATATCTTTAAAGTTTTTGTTATTTATCCTTAAATCATATCAAATGAAAAAACAGCCGTTTTTGAATGGCTGTTTTTTCATTTGATTACTTAACCTGAAAACAAATCGGATCGCTTGAGAAGTCACAGCCGTCGGTCAGGACGAGCTTATATTCGCCGCTGAGCAACACCTTTTCTCCGAGATCATTGACGGAAAGAAGCTGATCGTTTTCAATTTTAAATTCAACATTTACGGCTTCCTGCGGACGCAGGCTGATTCTTTTGAATGATATCAGGGATTTGATCGGATTGCCAAAATCGGCAGTCGGGCAGGTGAGGTACAACTGCAAAACCGTATCGCTTTCAAAATCTCCGATGTTTTCAACCTCGGCTCTCAAGGTCATACCGTTCAATTCGATATTTTTCAGTGAAAATTTTGTGTAAGTCCTGCCGTAGCCGAACGGGTACTGAACATCACCCTTGAAATAACGGTAGGTTCTGTTCTTCATAGAATAGTCGCAGAAATCTGGCAGGTCGCTTGTTGAATTGTAGAAGGTGACGGGAAGCTTTCCGCTCGGCGAGCATTTGCCGAAAAGGATATCGGCTATCGCTTTACCGCCGTGAGCACCGGGATACCAGCACTGAATAATTGCGCTGACTCTGTTGCGGTAGTCGTTGAAATTGATACATCCGCCCGAGAAATTCAGAAGAATGATCTTTTTACCTGTTGCGATGAGCTTCTCGATGTAGTCTTGCTGTATTCTCGGAAGATCTATTGACTCACGGTCACCCTGCTGACCGATCGTTCCGCCGTCTCCGGAAAGAAATCCTCCTGGCTCTTCACCCTCGATGGAGGAGTCGAGACCGCTGCACATAATGATAATGTCGGCGTTTGCGGCTTTTTCAAGAGCCTCTTTTTCACCGGTACATTCGTCGCTTCTGAACAGGTGCATTCCTGCCTCAAACCCGGTTTCCTTATTCATTTCCTTGATTGCGTCGGGAACCGTCACAAATTTTTTGGGATCGCCGAAATAATTGCCGAGGTAGGCAAATTTATTGTCGGCGTTATATCCGGTAATGAAAATTTTCTGTGCGTTTTCTTTCAGCGGTAAAATGCCGTCGTTTTCAAGAAGCACAAGGCCTTTTTTAGCCATTTTGACCGCTTCATTTTCGTGTTCGGGAGTTGCGTATTCTTTCGGAGAGATCCGGTTGTACTTACAGTCCTTGTCAAACATTCCGAGAGCGCTCCTGATTGCAAAAAGTCTTGCGACGGATTTTCTCAGAGTTTGTTTGTCTATGTAGCCCAATGCAACCGAAACGGGCAGCAGGGAGTAGACCACTCCGCATTCAAGGTCACAGCCTGCGTTGACAGCCTGTGCCGCTCCCTTTGCGGGATTTAAGCTTTTGTTATGCTTGAAAATAACGTCTACGATTGCCGAACAGTCCGAGACATAATAACCGTCAAAGCCCCAACGGTTACGAAGCAAATCATTGATGAGAAAAGTTGAAGCGCAGCAGCTTTCGCCGTTCGTCTGATTATATGCGCCCATTACGCCGCTGACCTTGGCGACCTTGACCGCCGCCTCGAAGGCAGGTATGTATGTTTCGTAAAAATCCTTTTTGGAAACCTCGGCATTGAAGCTGTGTCTCAGACTTTCGGGACCGCTGTGGACGCAGAAATGCTTTGCGCATGCAGAAGCCTTGTAATATTTTTCATCGTCGCCCTGAATACCCTCGATAAAGGCGCATCCGAGAACGCTCGTGAGATACGGATCTTCGCCGTAGGTTTCGTGGCCTCTGCCCCAGCGAGGATCACGGAAAATATTGATGTTGGGCGACCAGAGCGTCAGGCCTTTGTATATGCCGTAATCGTTCTTGCTCTGACTTTCGTTATATTTTGCACGGGCTTCCGTGGAGATAATGTCCGCACATTTCTTTATCGCTATCGGATCAAAGGCCGCCGCCATACAGATTGCCTGAGGAAAAACAGTTGCGATTCCGGCTCTTGCAACGCCGTGCAAGCCCTCGTTCCACCAGTTATATTGCTTGATTCCCAGACGTTCTATTGACTTAGACGAATTACGCATTTGCGAAGCCAATTCGATCAATGACATCTGAGAGGCAAGCTCTTCGCCTTTCTTTTTGTGTTTATTATAGTTTTCATTTGTCACGGCCTCAGACCTCCTGAAAGTTATTCAAAAACAATGTCCGAACAGGGACGCTACTAAACTAATATATTACAACAGAATAAAATAGTCAAGCGTCGATAACCGAAAAAAGAAGGCTTGTATCGGGTTAAATATATCCGATACAAGCCAATTTAGTTTACTTTCGCAACAACTCCCGATTATCAGTCAAGAGTGATGAGATTGATGCACTTGACGGGGCAGGTTTCGGTACACTTGCCGCAGCCTGTGCACTTGCTGTAATCAACCTTTGCGCAGAAGTCCTTGACCTCGACTGCGCCGAATTCGCAAGCCTTGACGCACTTCATACAGCCGATACAGCCGTTTGCACATTCCTTTCGGGTGATTGCGCCCTTGTCGTGATTGGAGCAGAGGTTTGTTGCCTTTGCCTCATGGAGAGGCATCATCTTGATAATGTGATTCGGGCAGGTCTTGAGACACTGTTTACATGCCTTGCACATTGCAGGATTGACTCTTGCAACTCCGTCGCAGATGTGAATAGCCTCATACGGGCAAGCTCTTACGCAGTCGCCGAGACCGATACATCCGTAAATACATTCCTTCGGTCCGCCGAAAAGCTGTTTCGCCATCTGGCAGGATTCAACACCGTTGTACTGCATCTTGATTTCTGCCTTGCCGCAGAAGCCCTGACACATTACGACAGCCGCTGAGGGAGCAACCTCGCCGGCAGAAAGTCCTGTGACCTCTGCAATAGCCTTGGAGGTGTCGTTTCCGCCGGGAGCGCAAAGAGCCGTGTTTGTCGTAATGCCCTTTGAAAGAGCCGAAGCGTAGCCGTCACAGCCTGAAAATCCGCAGGCACCGCAGTTTGCACCGGGCAGACATTCACGGATCGCCTCCGCTTTTTTATCCACGGGAACAGCCATAACTATCGAGGCGACGGCAAGTCCGAGACCTGCAATGAGTCCGATGACCGAAACGATCAAAACCGCTAATAAAATTGGATTCATCTCAACGCCTCCTTACGCAAATATCTTTTCGACAACGCCTGCGAAGCCCAAAAATGAGAGCGAAACAAGCGAAGCGGCAACAAGTGTTATCGGAAGTCCCTTGAGGAACTTGGGTATGTCGCAGGATTCAAGTCTTGAACGGACGCCTGCAAACATTACCATTGCAATCAGGAAGCCTACGCCGCCGCCGATAGCACATACAAGCGACTGCAGGAAGTTGTAGCCGTTGTCAACATTGAGGGTTACAACACCGAGAACAGCGCAGTTCGTAGTGATAAGCGGAAGATAAATACCGAGAGCGTTGTAGAGCGACGGTATATATTTTTTGAGAACGATCTCAACCATCTGAACGAGGGCGGCGATTACAAGAATAAATACGATAGTCTGAAGATATTCAAGGTTGTTTGCAACAAGCAGATATTTGTTGATCGGATATGTTACCGCAGTTGCAAGAGCCATAACGAAGATAACCGCAAGCGACATACCGACCGCCGTGTTCAGCTTTTTGGAAACGCCGAGGAACGGGCATATTCCGAGAAACCTTGCAAGAACAAAGTTCTGGGTGAGTATCATTGTGAGCAATATGCTCAAAAGGCCTTTTGTCATTTCCATTATGCCTCAGCCTCCTTCTTCTCACAGCCCTCGTGGGTGTCCCTGATAGAGCAATGCTTTGCCATCGGACAGTTTTCACAGCCGTGAAGCACAGCCTTGGGCTTGCCCTTGGATTCGGCAATCTTGTTGGCGAGAGCCATTACCATACCGAATACGAAGAAGCCGCCGGGGGCAAGAATGAATATCAGCATCGGGTTTTCGTTGAGGAAAGGAATTGAAAATCCGTTGAAGCTGCCGCCGATGAGGTCGCTTATTCCGTTGAGGAAGGTGCCTGCGCCGAGTATCTCACGGATGGCGCCCATAACGAACAGAGCGCCCGTGAAGCCGATGCCCATACCCAGTCCGTCAACCGCCGAGGCGAGCACGCCGTTTTTGCTTGCAAATGCCTCGGCTCTGCCGAGAATTATACAGTTTACAACGATAAGGGGAAGATAAACGCCGAGCTGATCGTTGAGTACGGGAACAAATGCTTTAACGAGCATCTGAACCATCGTAACGAAAGAAGCGATGATAACTATGTATGCAGGAATACGGACTTTCTGCGGAATGACCTTTCTCAGAGCCGAAATAACGATGTTCGAGCAGATGAGAACGATCGAAGCCGAAACGCCCATACCGATCGCACTGGAAACCGAGGTTGTCGTGGCGAGGGTGGGGCAGGTGCCAAGGACAAGACGAAGAACAGGGTTTTCGATGATAAAGCCCTTTGTCAGCTCCTTGCCGAGTGATTTCTTTTCTGCCATCAGTTTGCACCTCCGTTTTCCGTGATAGTCTTGAAGTTTTCAAGAGCCTCGTTTACAGCGGTCGTGACCGCATTCGAGGTAATGGTTGCTCCTGTCAGGGCAAGTATCTCGTTGCTGTCGTGATCTGCGCTGTTTTTGGCAACCTTAATGCCGCTGACAAGTCCCTTGAACTGATCCTTAAAGGAATCTGTCTGCGCCTTCATTCCGAGACCGGCCGTGTCGCTGATCTGGAGGATCTGAATACCTGCGATCTTGCCCTCGTTGTCAACGCCTGTCATAACAACAAGGTCGCCGCCGTAGCTCTTTGAGGTTGTGGTGAATATCATACCGACCGTCTGTCCGTTTTCGTCAAGTCCGACCGCATAGCTGATTTTGCCGCAGGTCTTGTCCTCAAAGCTTTTTGCCTCCTCAAGAACCTCCATACGGGATTGAGCCTCGGACTCGGCGGAGTTCTTTTCGATGATCGGTGCGGTCACGTTATTTGCCAGAGCAAGCAGAGCCGTTGCAACAAGGCAGATTAAGAAAAGCGCAACCGTGGGGATTATGATCTGTTTTTTCATTTTGCCTCAGCCTCCTTCTTTTCTTTTTTAGGAGTGCCGAACGGTTTCGGGAGAGTTGCGTTCTCGATAAGCGGAACAAGAATGTTCATAATGATGATCGAGTAGGAAACGCCCTCGGGAAGATTGCCGAAGATTCTGATTACGGCGGTGATAAGTCCGCAGCCTACACCGAAGATGATCTTGCCCTTAAAGGTGATGGGCGAGGTGGTGTAGTCTGTTGCCATAAATATTGCGCCGAGAAGAAGTCCGCCGCCGAGAAGCTCATAGATCATAAAGCGGAAATCTCCCTTGCCTGCGATGAGCATTATAACCGCAACGGTGCCGATATATGTAAGCGGAATTGTCGGTGAAATAACCTTACGGACAACAAGATATACGCCGCCGAGAAGAAGTGCGATTGCACAGGTCTCGCCCAGACAGCCTGCGCGCCAGCCGATGAGCATTTCAACAAGCGAAACATCGGGAGTCTCTCCGCCGGAGATCATTCCGTGGATGGAGGCGAGGGGAGAAGCCGAGGTTATTCCGTCGAGCTTGGACATTGTCCATGTGAGCGGCTGAGTCCATGTTGACATTGCAACGGGGAAGGAAGTCAGAAGAACGATACGTCCCGCAAGAGCAGGGTTGACGAAGTTCTGTCCTATTCCGCCGAAGAACTGTTTTGCGACTACTATCGCAACAAGTGATCCGATAACGACCATCCAAAGAGGGATCGAAACGGGGAGATTGAATGCGAGCAGAAGTCCCGTTATAACTGCGCTCAGGTCTCCGATTGACTGAGAACGCTTGAAAGCGATTCTTGTGATATATTCAAATATAACGCAGGTCGCAACGCTGACACATTCGATCAAAAGCGCTCTCGGTCCGTAGAAGATGACCGAAGCAATGAGAGCCGGAATAAGTGCGATGATGACGTCGAGCATAAGACTTCTGACAGTCCTCGGACTGCGGTCATGAGGCGACGCACTGACAACGAGCTTATTATTTAATGTCATTTCTTTGCACCTGCCTCTCTGATGATAGATTTTGCAAGTCTCATATTCTGAACGAGCGGTTTCTTAGCCGGGCAGGAGTATGCACAGCTTCCGCATTCCATGCAGACCATAACGCCGTCCTTGAGCAGAGCGTCAACATCCTTTGCCTTTGAGTCACGGACAACCTTTGTCGGGACGAGGCTGAGCGGACAGGCGGCGGCGCAGCGGCCGCAGCGGATACAATCGGTCTCACGGAAAATTTTAGCGTCCTCCTTGGAGAAAGCAAGCAGAGCGTTGTTGCTCTTGGAAATCGGATAATTGATATCCGTTATCGCCATACCCATCATCGGACCGCCGGCAATGATCTTGACCGGCTCGTCCTTGAAGCCGCCGCAGAATTCAACAACATCGGCAAAGCTGGTGCCGATCGGAACACGGACGTTCTTAGGCTCGGCAATCGCTTTGCCGTCAACGGTCATTGAACGGCTGACAAGCGGCTTGCCTGTTTTGAGATAACGTGAGATAAAGGCTATCGAGGTGACGTTCATTACAACACAGCCGACATCTGCCGGAAGCTTTCCGGGAGGAACCTGACGTCCTGTTGCTGACTGAACCATCATCTTTTCCGCACCCTGCGGATAAACGGATTTGAGCTGCATAATCTTAATTGAAGCGTCCGCTCCGTTTTCCTTATCGACAATCTGATGAAGAATTTCAAATGCGTCGGGCTTGTTGTCCTCGACCGCAATGACTACATTCGGAATGTTGAGAATCTCTTTAATGGTTTTGATTCCCGAGCAGACGTCCCATGAATTGTCGATACATTCACGGTAATCGACCGTGATGTAAGGCTCACACTCTGCGGCGTTGACGATGAGTGTGTCGATTTTCTTATCGTCGGGAATATTGAGCTTGACGTGGGTTGGGAAGCCTGCGCCGCCCATTCCTACAAGACCCGATTCTCTGATTGCTTTGCAGAAATCCTCTTTGTTATTGACCTCGGGGGCTTTTAATCCCTCGTAAAGTCTCATTTCTCCGTCGGATTCGATTGTAACGCCCTGAGCCATTACGCCGCTCGGAAGCTTAACGTTTCCGACCGCCGTTACCGTACCCGAAATAGAGGCGTGTATCGGTGCGCTGACGAATTTGTCACTGTCACCGATGACCTGACCGACCGCAACCGTGTCTCCGACCTTGACCGTCGGTACGCACGGTGCGCCGATGTGCTGCTGCATAGGCAAAACTACCTGCTTCGGGACGGGAATACGAACTACTTCGCAGCCTGCGGTGTTCTTGTGGTGATCGACTTTTACGCCGCCGCGAACCTTTTTGACTGCCGAGATAACTCCGTCCACGTGGATTTTACCCATTTGTTCAACCCCTTTGCTTTATGGGAAAGCTCCCAATTAGTTTTAAATTTTTGCGATCTTTGCCAGCGTAGGCATGACCGCCTTGAGAATTGCGCCCGTGAGCAAGCCTGTCACGACCGCAAATATTAACAACAGCGGTCCGTAGCCGACAACGAGCGATGCCGTACCCGAAATGATACATGCCGCCGCAAGCTGACCGATATTGTGACAAACGGCACAAACAATGCTTATGCCGATATATCCTAATTTGTTTTTTGCAAATCTGAAAAGAAGACACGCCGCCGCTGTGCTGAGTATTCCTCCTGAAAGGCTCATCAGCATTGCGGTAAATCCCCTTGTCACTCCTGCAAAAAGTCCCTTTATTATCGTTATAAAAAAGGCATAGGGAGTTCCTGAACTGCCTGCCATAAACATAGTGACAATGTTCGAAAGACCGGGCTTTGCTCCCGGAGGGAAACCCGGATAGGCAGGAATAAGCGTTTCAAGATAGGATAATGCAAGCGCAAGGGCGCACATTATTCCCGTAAGTGCTATTTTTCTTGTCAGATTTTTGTCCTTCTTCATAGCGTCAATATGTCATTACATCGTTTTTATCCCTGTCCGATCTGACGGAAACAACAACCTTTGCCGGCAGGCAGGCTGCTGTCTGACCTCCGGCGGTGAGCCTTCCGCTGTTTATGCAAAGCTTGTCTTTGCAATCCGCCTTTGAAAAGAATATCTCGTTTCTGCCTACGGTTATTTCAACCTCAGGCTCGGTTGAAAGGGAGAAGGTATATTCTTTTTCAACCTCGGAAAGCTCAACAGTCCTTTCAAGCTCTCCGTTTACATATATCTCTGCCGTCAGTCTGTCCGAGCCGAGAAGCCTCGGAACAGATATCAGCGCCGCCGCAAGAAGCACGGCGATTATTATGATTAAATCTGTTTTTTTAAATAGCTTCATTGATCCAAAGTAAAGCTGTCGTCGGTAAGCTCAAACTTATCCGACAGTCCGTCTGTAACCTTGACAGCGTTGTTGTTGAAGATGAATACGGCTTCCGCTTCGTATTTTTCAAGTATTTCAATGCTTTT
>JAEDFL010000063.1 GCA_016292785.1 Clostridiaceae bacterium
CCATAAATACTGCCGCTGTTCTTAACCAAAACTTTTTCATCTCAAATTCCTCCCAAAATTAAATAATCGATTTACTGATATATAGTTTAGTAATTAGCCAAGATCATCAATAACATTTTGACTTTTTATACTTTCCGGAACATAAAAGGATGTGCTTATACTGTAATCTCCCGTAATATTAAAATCTACTCCCCCATTATAATAGAAGAAATAACCGTCATTAGGAATATTCTCATTAGAAACATTTGATTGAACAATATAATATCCCTTGCAATTATTTAATATTATTTCAGACGGTTTATAAGAATTTCCTTGAACATAATACAAAGGATTTGTATTAAAACTGTTTCTAAAAGCCCAAAACTCACAGCCATCAAACAAAAAACTCCAACAGTGCTTGTTATAATTTTTAAAAGGACCAATATAGTTAAACTCCTCTGGATTATCACTATTTTTTTGCAAGAATTTACAATTTCTGAATACAACGTTTGAAATAGCATATCCATCTGAAACCCATCCATTTTCAAAGTCCTTAGAAACATAATCATCTCTGGCAACTGCACTTCCTATGAATTTGGGACACGTAGGATAAATATTTTCGTTTTGCTCCTCTGAATTTAAAGGGAAACAAACAGCGTCACCAAATACACAATTTTCAACTAAAGCGTGAAAACTTCCATTGAGAATGAAAAAACAAAAATGTTCTGGATTACTATATGAATGCTTCTCGTTTCCATCACCTACAGTAATTGTTGAAGAAGAAAGTGGAGTTGCAATATAATCCTTCACTTCTACTCCGCCACATGTGCTAAGGTAAAGAAAGTTTCCTATATTCTTTCCACGAATATGTTCAGCCTTTGCATCTAACGTATAACCGCCAAAAACAAGACCGTCAAAGCAATTGTCAATAACCAAGTTGTAATATCTGTTATGCTCCATTTTATAGTCTTTCGATCCGCCCATTTGGTGAATAGCAGCACCAGTCGAATTTTTAAGCGTACAATTCTCAACGGTTATATATGATGAACCAATATTGATATAAAAACAATGGTTTTCTTCTCCATATGAAAGAGAGTTATCAACACAACCGCCGGAAATAAGGACTCGCTTGGAATATTTGAAATTATATCCAAATACAGTCCTTGAAAGATTACAATCAATAAAGCTCCAGTTCATATCAGTATCCCGAAACCATGTTTTAACATTCATGTGAACACCGCTGCTAAAGCCATCCATATGAACATTATAAACTGTCATATTACGAGGGAAAATACATGCTTCTGTATATGCATTAAAGTGAATACCCTGATCCGGAAAAAGTACAGCACCGTTTTCATATTTGGCTCTGCCTTTCATTTTAAGATCACACAGTTCAATGTTTCGAACATTTGCAACAGTTGAGTTTCCAAATAGATTCAACCCATTTGGAAATGATTCAGTCATAATTCTGATTTCCGAACCGTGACCAATCAGGCAAATGTTTGATTTGTTAAAGCTTAAAGAATTGTTTATCAGATACAGTCCGTTGTCCCTGAGATGAATATTCATCATTTCATCTGTATCAAAGTAATTGATAATAGAGTTAATAATCTCCGTATCATCAAAGTATTCGGAAACATTTCCATTCAGAACATCCTCAATTTCATCAGGAGCATATCCGATTGAATCGCTGAAAGAAAAGTTCATTCTCTTCATAACTGCGTAAAAATAGCTGTTCTGGCTGAAAACTGATTTTCCGCAGCGATAAATCGAACTGCCCGGAATTACAGCTCCATTGGAAAAGTCCTCCGTGCCGGTTCTCTGTTTGATTTCAAAGAACGACGGCAAAAGAATGACGTCTTCTTCATATTCCCACTCAAAAGGCTCATCATCAAAAGTGAACAAATACTTCTTTCCGTTCAAAAACATCAAGTCATTTTCGGTTGGATCGGACATTGATAAAATATCTGCCATTTCTTCAACAACGAGCGTATTTTCCGGAGTAAGTACATCCGGATTAAGCTCATTTTCCGAAGAATATCCTGTGTACCACATCGGTCTGAGGAAAGTAATTGCTTTCGGATTGGCGACAATCGCAGCTAATGCGGCACTGTTTTCACAGTGTATTGTTAATTCTGCAAGTCCTTTTGTATCGCCCGATACGGTTGATGTCACCAACGGAGAAACAGAAGTATCATCTTCCAGATCAATATTCATTTCATATGATGACGGCACACAGAAGCCTGCTCTCGATTCAGGTCTTGTAGTTCCGTCATCACCCTGAATCCAATACATTATCGCCGCATAATCCGAATAAAGTAAATCTTCATGCGGCAAATTCAGAGTACATACCGCATCGTTTCCGTTAATTGTAAAAGCAGTTGAGTTAAGCGGAACATCAAATGTATTGATACCGCACTTTCTCCAAAGCTCTTTTGAATTATTAAAATTCAGTTCTGTAATATCTAATTTCAATAATAATCATTCCTTATTAAATATATTTAATAAGTCACTGAATATACCGTTTTTATAAAGCCGACGGGAAAAAGTCACAGGTTGATTATCGGCATTATAAAGTCAACTTTTTTCATAAACAGTCAATGATCGCTGACTTTTTCGGTCTTTCTCAGTGACTTGTTTACAATAGCATCTTTATCCATAGTCGAATATGAACGTTCAAAGATATTCGGCTAAGCTCTCCATTTTTTGCCAACCTGTAATTTCATTATAAACGAACATTTGTTCCTTGTCAATAGCAAATTTTAAAAAATAATCAATTTGTTTGGAAATTACATAAAAATTATGATATTTGCGCACTAAATAAGTTAAATTCCACTAATTCTGTTTTCTGACAATCTTATACTCGTCATACGGATCGTAATAAGGGCAGTTATAAAAAGAAGCGCTGATAAACTTCATATATTCGTCCTCGTCAAGATCCATCTGACAATAGTAGGTTTCGCTTTCCTCGTCATAGATAAAATTGTTGCAGTCCTCGCAGTTAGTAATTTTCATAAAACCACCTCTGTAAATATGATATACTTCATCAGCGTTAGTGTCAAGTGTTTATTTATAATTAGAACAAAAAAGAGCCTCCGCACAATGCGAAAGCTCAAAAACTAAATCAGTTTTGATTTCATATATTTCAAAATCTGCTTTTCCCTGCGGCTGACCTGCACCTGCGTCATTCCGAGCGATTCGGCGGTCTGCGTCTGCGTTTTTCCTGCAAAATAACGCTGTCTTATAAGCTCACGATCCCTCTCGTCAAGGCGGTCTATCACCTGATGAACGGCAAGATTCATCGAAACGCTTTCCTCGTGGTCAGGCACGGGAATGTCAAACTGCGAATCGGAATCGTCGTCGCTGACTGTAAGGCTCAGCACGGGCATCGAAGCCGCAATCGCCTGCGCCGTTTCAAATTCATTGTAGCCGAGCCTTTTGCTAAGTTCGCCGACCGTCGGTTCACGGTCAAATTCTTTTATAAATTTGTCCCTTTCATAGGCGATCTTTCTTCCCTTTTCCTTGAGCGATCTGCTCACGCTGACCGTTCCCCCGTCACGAAAAAGCCTCTTTATCTCTCCGAGGATAACAGGCACGGCATAGGTCGAAAACGAAAACCCGAGATCCTCTTTAAAGTTATCGACCGCCTTTATCAACCCTATGCACCCTGCCTGAAAAAGGTCGTCATATTCAATGCCTTTTCCGCTGAACTTGTGAGCACATGAATGGACAAGACCGATGTTTTTTTCAATCATCTCGTCCCTGCTAATTTCCGAAAGGATCATTTTTCCTCACGCCCGCTGATTTTTTTGAGCATTGTTACCGTTGTGCCTCTGCCCTCCTTCGACCTTACCGTTACCCTATCCATAAAGCTTTCCATCACGGCAAAGCCGAGACCGGCACGCTCGCCGCCGAGGGTGGTGAACAGAGGCTCCATTGCTTTTTTTACGTCGGCAATGCCAACTCCCCTGTCACGCACCGAGATTTTTACGGTATTATCCTCATACACGGCGGCATATATGTAAATCTTTCCCACACGGTCGGGGTAAGCGTGGACAATGCAGTTCGTCACCGCCTCGCTCACCGCCGTTTTGATGTCGGTTATTTCATCGACCGTCGGGTCAAGCTGAGCCGTAAATGCCGCAACGGTTGAACGTGAAAAAGCCTCGTTGACCGACCTTGAATCAAGCGACATTCTGAAATCATTTTTTGCTTTCATTGCAAACATCCTCCCTTTTGCTGATTTTTGCTATTTTCTCAAGACCTGCAAGCTGCATAACCTTATATATCTGCGGCGAAAGATTGGAAACGATAATTCTTCCGCCGAACGGCGACATTGTTCTCACCCTGCCCATAACAAGTCCTACTCCCGATGAGTCCATAAACGTGACGTCACCGTAATCGAGCTTGAGTACCTTGGGCTTGTACGTTCGGATTGCCTCGTCTATCTCCATTCTCAGTACAGAGGCGGTATGGTGATCTATCTCTCCCTCAAGAAAGGCTGTCACCCTCTGCTCGGTCGCTATGATTTTTACAGGCATAAAAATACCCCCTAATTTCAAACAGTAAAAAACGATCCCTTACCCATAAGGATAAAGGATCGGGTTAAAATATTTTGTTGAAGTGTGGTAAAGAAAAACAAATATTATTGTTGTATTTGCGATATCAACGGTCGGATTATGCCGTCAGCCGATAATTTTCTTGATATCCGAGGCAAGATAAAGAGATCCGCAGACGAGAATGACATCGTCCGCCTTGGCTTTTTTGACAGCCTTTTCATAGGCTTTTTCGGGAGAACTTATTGCCTTGACCTTTTTGCAGTACGGCTTGACCTCGGCGGCAAGCGACTTTGCGTCAAGACTTCTCGGATTTGAAGCTTCCGTCGTGTAAATACGCTCACAGAGCGGAGCAATTTTTTTCACGGCATAGGCATAGTCCTTGTCCTTCATCATACCGAAAACGGCAATGATCTTCTTATCCTTAAACAAGGTGACAAGAGAATTGTAAAGTGCGTCAATACCCTCCGCATTGTGTCCGCCGTCAACAACCGTCAGCGGCGATCTTGAGACAATCTCCGTTCGAGCCGGAATTTTCAGCTTTGCAATTCCGTCAAGCATACTTTTCTGCGTAATATTCCAGCCGTTCTGTTTAAGCACATTGATAGCGGAAGCGGCTGTTGCAAAATTATAAATCTGATGCTTGCCCGTAAGAGGTATTTTAAAAGTACAGCCGTTATAAATAACCGTCGAGCCGTCAATTTCCTCACGGACAAGACGCACCCTGCTCAAATCGTGTGAGAAGTATTCGCAATTTTTCTCTTTTGCCTTATCCTTAATATAGCGTTCAACCGTAAAATCAGGCTGAGGATAGCCGACCACCTTTCCGCCCTCTTTAAAAATTCCGCACTTGTGTTCGGCGATTTTCAGAAGGGTGTCACCGAGGATATTGGTATGATCAAACGAAATTGAGGTAATAACGCTGACCTCGGATTTTTTTATGATATTGGTTGAATCGAGCAGTCCGCCGAGCCCGACCTCAAGAACGACTATATCACACTTCTGCCTGAGAAAATACAGAAAAGCAGTAACGGTGATTATTTCAAATTCGGTCGGCTCAATGCCCTGTTCGGAAAGCTTTCCGACAACGGGCTTGACCTCGGAAATGATATCCGCAAGAGCCTGTTCGGGTATCATCTCGCCGTTTATCTGTATCCTTTCTCTGAAATCGACAATAAACGGAGATGTGAAAAGACCGACCTTGTATCCCGATTCTTTCAGCACGGAGGCTATCATATAGCAAGTCGAGCCTTTGCCGTTCGTACCTGCCACATGGACATATTTCAGCCCGTCCTGGGGATCACCGAAAGCCTTGCAAAGAGCCTCGATACGTTCCATTCCGGGGCGGCTTCCGAAAACATCTCTTGAATGGATAAAATCCAACGCTTCCTTATAATTCATAGTATCACTCTTTTATAACATCGGGGACTATCGCACTAAGCATCTTAATCTTATTGCAACAGCCCCTTTACCGACTTTTTATTTCTTAAACTTTGCAATGCTCTCGTCAATCATTGCAATCTTGTCTCTGAGCTTCTGAGCGGCTTCACGCTGGCCGTCAACGACAGCCTTCGGAGCCTTTGCAACGAAGTTTTCATTATTGAGCTTCTTGTCGATGAACTCAAGATCCTTGAGCACCTTTTCTTTTTCCTTGTTAAGTCTTGCAATCTCCTGTTCGAAATCAACAAGCTCGCCGAGAGGAATATAAATCTTAGCGTCGGCGGTGACAATACAAACCGCACCGTCAATCTCAAAGCTGTCCCCTACCTCCGCCTCGGAGCAGGAAGCAAGCCTCTGCATAAATATTCCCGCTTTTTCAAAGGTATCCTTGTATGCCGTTGCAATGAAATATTTCGCTTTCTTTGACGGCGGAACGTTCATCTCGGCTCTGCGGTTACGGATAGCACGGACAGCTTCCATAATTCTGTCCATCTCCTGCTCCTCAACGCTGAAATCAAACTCCTCTTTGTAAACAGGCCAATCGGATACCATTATCGACTCACCGTTGTGAGGCAAGGTCTGCCAGATCTCCTCGGTTATGAAAGGCATAAACGGGTGCAGGAGCTTGAGGGTATTCGACATGATGTAAACGAGCATATCTCTTGCCGTCTGAGCCGCCTTTTCGTCGCCGGAATTCAGTCTGATCTTTGAAATTTCAATATACCAGTCGCAGAATACATCCCAGATGAAATCGTAAAGCTTCTGTACGGCGATACCAAGCTCGAACTTGTCAAGGTTATCCGTGACTTCTTTTGTAAGAGTATTAAAGAGACTGAGAATCCATTTATCCTCCAACGCAAGCTCGTCGGGAATATGCGGAGCTTTCTCGTCCTCGCCGAGGTTCATGAGGATAAATCTTGCGGCGTTCCAGAGCTTGTTTGCAAAGTTACGGCTTGCGCCAACCTTCTCGTCAGAGAAACGCATATCGTTTCCGGGGCTGTTGCCCGTTGCAAGAGTAAATCTGAGTGCGTCTGCGCCGTACTGATCTATAACAACAAGCGGATCAATACCGTTGCCGAGAGATTTTGACATCTTTCTGCCCTGAGCGTCACGGACAATACCGTGAATAAATACGGTGTCAAAAGGTCTGTCGTGCATATTCTCAACAGACGAGAATATCATTCTTGCAACCCAGAAGAAGATAATATCGTAGCCCGTGACAAGTGTGCTTGTCGGGAAATAATGTGCAAGCTCGGGAGTTTTGTCAGGCCAGCCGAGGGTTGAGAACGGCCAAAGAGCTGACGAGAACCATGTGTCAAGGGTGTCGGGATCCTGAGTCAGGTGCACGCTTCCGCACTTGGGGCATACGGTCGGAGCTTCCTTTGAAACAACGACCTCACCGCAGTCGTCACAGTACCAAGCAGGTATTCTGTGTCCCCACCAGAGCTGACGTGAAATACACCAGTCCTTAATGTTCTCCATCCAATGATAATAGGTCTTGTCAAAGCGTTCGGGAACGAACTTGACTTCACCCTTTTTAACACATTCTATTGCCGGCTTTGCAAGCGGCTCCATCTTAACAAACCATTGCTTTGAAACCTTAGGCTCAATCGTGCTGTGACAGCGGTAGCAAACGCCGACATTGTGGGAATAATCCTCGATTTTTACGATTGCGCCTTCTTTTTCAAGATCTTCAACGATCGCCTTTCTCGCTTCCATTCTGTCCATTCCGGCGTACTTGCCCCATTCGGGTTTGATGTGAGCGTCGTCGGTGAAGGTGTCGATTATCTCAAGGTTATGCCTCAGACCGACCTCAAAGTCATTAGGATCGTGAGCAGGAGTGATCTTAACACATCCTGTTCCGAAGTCCATTTCAACATATTCATCCGCAATGACGGGAATCTCCCTGTGAACGATAGGCAGAATAAGCGTTTTGCCGACAATATCCTTGTATCTCTCGTCGTTCGGGTTGACGGCAACGGCAGTATCACCGAGCATTGTCTCCGGTCTTGTCGTTGCAAGCTCGAGGTAACCGCTTCCGTCCTTGAACGGATAGCGAAGATGCCAGAAGTGACCTGCCTGATCCTCGTATTCAACCTCAGCGTCGGAGATCGAAGTCAGACAGTGCGGACACCAGTTTACTATACGTTCGCCACGGTAGATAAGTCCTTTATTATAAAGGTTTACGAAAACCTCTTTAACAGCCTTGCTGCAGCCCTCGTCCATAGTGAAGCGTTCTCTGTCCCAGTCGCAGGACGAGCCCATCTTCTTGAGCTGTTCAATGATCCTGCCGCCGAACTTTTCTTTCCATTCCCACGCTCTTTTGAGAAAGCCCTCACGTCCGATATCCTCTTTCGTGATACCCTCCTGACGCATAGCTTCAACTATCTTCGCTTCGGTTGCAATGGAAGCGTGATCCGTACCGGGAAGCCAAAGGGCGTCATAGCCCTGCATTCTTCTGTAACGGATGAGAATGTCCTGTAAAGTATTGTCGAGAGCGTGTCCCATATGAAGCTGTCCCGTGATATTCGGGGGCGGTATAACGATTGTATACGGCTTCTTATCGGGATCACATTTAGCATGAAAGTACTTTCCGTCAAGCCAGAACTGATAAATTCTGTCCTCAACCTCTTTCGGATCGTACTGTTTCGCAAGATCTTTTGCCATTGATTTATTCCTCCCTGTATGACATAAATAAAAATCCCGCCTCAAGAAGCTCTTGAGACGAGATAAACCCGCGGTACCACTCAAATTGTATTCAAAGAATACCACTCAAAACCTTAACGCAGCTTTACGGGAGGGTTCTACGGCTGACGCTTTCTTCCCTCCGGCTCGGGAGCTACAAACTGCATAACGGCTGCCGTCTTTCACCGACCGACGGCTCTCTTGAAACCGAACAATGCAGAACCTCTCCGTCATTGCCTTTAACAAATTAAATGTATTTTATCATCACGAAAGTTTTTTGTCAATAGAAATGATGATAATTATTCGGTATGCAATTTTTGTTTTACTAAATAATACTTCTTTTGTCGAACTTGTGGATTTTCATATATAATTTCAGAATACTATGTTCTTACCGGATCTCCGTACTCTCGCTTCATAGCTTCCGTTGAAACAACCCACTGTTTTCCGAATTTACAGACATCAACACCGTTTACGAGCTTACCGTATGCAATAGCTTTACGGAGTGTGCTTTCGTTCAGATTCCAAAGGAATGTAGCGTCGCTGAAAGCCATAAGTCCGTCAAAGGGTGTGTCAATTTCTTCGCCGTTCGCCCAAAGCTCGTCACAGGAAATATCAATATCATCGTTCCATATTATGCCGTAACCGCCTTGGTCAACGATTACAGAACCGAAAAGCTCGGGCGAATCTTTAAGTGGCATAAAGAAACTGTACTTTTCAAAAAGCGGTGCAACATCATATATTTTTGTTACGCCCTCGCAGAACTGTACGCTTAACTTGTAATCTGGCAGAGCATTTACATTCTTAACCTTATGAAACATACAAAA
>JAEDFL010000064.1 GCA_016292785.1 Clostridiaceae bacterium
ACGGCTTTGTATCTCTCGTTTTCTTCAATATTATTGGCAAAGTCGTCCTCGCTCATATTGCAGGCATAAATGACCGGCTTTGAGGTGAGCAGAGCTATGTCGTTAAGGACTGCCTTTTCATCGTCGTCACATTCACAGCTTCTTGCGCATTTTCCGCTTTCAAGGTGAGCCTTGAGCCTTTTAAGGAAATCCACCTCTTTGGCAAGGCTCTTGTCGCCCTTCATCGCTTTCATCGTTCTGTCAAGGCGGCGGTCAACCATTTCGATATCGGAGAAAATCAGCTCAAAATTTATCGTTTCGATATCACGGGCGGGATCAACGCTTCCCTCAACGTGAATGATATCGTCATTCTCAAAGCAACGGACAACGTGAATGATTGCATCCGTTTCACGAATGTGAGAAAGGAACTTGTTGCCGAGTCCCTCGCCCTTGGACGCACCCTTAACAAGTCCTGCAATGTCAACAAATTCAATGACCGCAGGAGTTATTTTGACGGGATTATACATCTCGGCAAGGGCGTCGATTCTGCTGTCGGGAACGGCGACCACGCCGACGTTCGGCTCAATCGTGCAGAACGGATAGTTTGCCGACTGTGCGCCTGCGTTTGTGATTGCGTTGAAAAGAGTGCTTTTGCCGACATTCGGCAAACCTACTATACCCAATTTCATAATAATACTTCCTTCATTTCATACTGCATATTATTATAATGTAAAACTCTGCAAATTTCAACCTGTTTATCACTTATTTGTGTTGAGCGAAATAAATATTGTATTGTCGAGAGAAATATGATATTATAGAAATTGAAAAATATGACTAATGTGTCGGGAGGCAGGAATATGTACAGATTTGAACCTTTCATAAAATATGAGCACAACGGACGTGTCTATGAGAACAGCAGAACCGATTGTGAAAACTATCGGCTGGAGCTGAAAATAGACGAAAGCGGTATAAGCTGCAAGCTTGTTCCGCACGTTAAAATGAAGCTGATCGAATTTAATCTCTCTGCGATCAAGAAATTTGCCGAGGGTGAGCTTTTCTTTGCAAACGGCTTCCAGTCTTGGACTACAACAAAGGAATACAGTGCGGAAGAAACCGTAAAGGGTATTCTCGGACTTGCAGGGATAACGGGACTGACAAAGGATCTTGCCGTAGCTCCCGGTGATTACAACTTTACCGATTACGGCAAAAAAGGTTCCTTCCATTCTTTCACATATACATATTTCCGCCTGGGCGATGAGATAGAGCTTTTCGGCTCACTCAGCGAAAAGGTCGGCTATACGATATTCTCCGTCAACTATGCGTTCAACAAGTTTATGATAAAAAAAGATGTTGAGGGTATCGAGACCGAGGACGAGCTGATGCTTCTTGAGCTTTTCCGCTTCAAGGGTGACTACAACGAAGCGTTTGACGGCTATTTCGGCTCGATGAAGCTCAGAAAGCCGGGAGTTGACCACCTTTCGGGCTACACCTCATGGTACAACTACTTCAAGAAAATTGATGAGAAAATTATTCTGCGTGACCTTGACGGTCTTGACCGTGCCAAGGACGGGGTTTCAATCTTCCAAATTGATGACGGCTTTGAAAGCAAGGTCGGCGACTGGCTTGTGCCCGATCCGAAAAAATTCCCCGGCGGAATGAAGGTGCTTGCCGATGCGATCCACGAAAAAGGTTATCTGGCAGGAATCTGGCTTGCTCCGTTCTTTGCTCAGAAAAACTCCGAGGTTGTCAAAAGCCATCCTGACTGGCTGGTTAAGGACAACAGGACGGGTAAACCGATTGTCGGAAGCGCAAGCTGGGGAATAACCTATGTTCTTGATATTTACAACGAGGGAGCGAGGGAATATATCCGACACTTCTTCGATGTTATCCTCCGTGACTGGGGCTATGATATGGTTAAGCTCGATTTCCTGTATTCCGCCGGTATGCAGCCGAGAAACGGCAAATCGAGAGGTCAGCTTATGTGCGAGGGTATGGAATTTCTGCGTGAATGTGTCGGCGAGGATAAGCTGATACTCGGTTGCGGCGTTCCTCTCGGCCCTTCGTTCGGCGTTGTTGACGCCTGCCGAATAAGCTGTGACGTTGACCTGAAATATTCACCGAAATACTATAACAAGCTTGGAGTAAACCGTGAGCTTCCCTCGGCGCAGAACGCAATGCTCAACTCAATTTTCCGCCGTCAGCTCAACGGAAGAGTTTTCTGCAACGATCCCGACGTATTCTTCCTTAGGAATAACAATCTCTCCTTTACAAGGGAGCAGAAGCTCCTGCTTGCCAAGGTGAACCACCTTTGCGGCAACGTCCTTTTCGTTTCGGATAACGTGGGCGATTACAGCGACGCAGACGTAGACCTGCTCAAAGAAATCTTTAAAAAGAGTGACGCCGTTATTACTTCGGCAGGCTTTGTCAGCGAGGACGAATTGCAGGTCTGCTACACGGAGAACGGCGAGAGCAAAATTCTCAGATTTAATATGAAAACAGGCAAAAGCAATGTCAGCGAGCTGATATAAAGGTGAAACAGATGAAAAGAATTGCAAAATTTCACAAGGTAAGCTTTGGACAGTTTTACGAAAGCTGTAAGGAAGATTTCAGCGAAGCAGAGATAAAAGAAATGTATGAGGGCATTAAGCTGCCCGTCCGTGCAACATCAGGCTCGGCAGGCTATGATTTTTTCACTCCGTTCGATTTCACTCTTGCACCGTCTCAGACGATTAAAATTCCCACGGGAATACGCTGTGAGATAGATGAGGGCTGGGTGCTGAAAATTTATCCGAGGAGCGGACTCGGATTCAAGTTCCGTCTTCAGCTCAACAACACGGTCGGCATAATCGACAGCGACTATTTTTACTCCGACAACGAGGGACATATATTTATCAAAATAACAAATGACTCCAACGAGAACAGGACTGTTGAAGTCAAAAAAGCTACGGGCTTTGCCCAGGGAATTTTCGTTGAATACGGTATTACCTTTGACGATGAGGCTGTGGGTATTCGCAACGGGGGCTTCGGAAGTACAACCAAATAACAACACGGGGTTGCCGCATTGCGACAGCCCCGTATTATCATTTAACCTTTTTGACAGGCCGGACATATTTCCAGAAGCGTTTACAGTCGTGGTAGAAGTAGAACACTCTGTCCTGTGTGAGATCAAGCTCGTAACCTGTAGCCGAATAGTCAAAATCTTTCATAGCCTGTTCGATTTTTTGTTCGACTGCGGCGTTCTCCGTCTCAAAGTCGAACGGTCCGTGCTCGAAGACAACATATTCACCCTCCGGAACATCGGTCAGTATCATCTGAGGAGGGACTTCTCCGGAATAATCGGCAGGCAGTCTGACGCCGTAGCACTCGGCAAGGGGGATACCCCAACTGCAGATTCTTCCTGTCGGCTCATTTATAAAAGCCATAAGCTGACCGCTTCCGCTGTCGTTTTCTGTTCCGCCTACATCGTCGAGCTTGCCCTTAATGCTGTCAAGCAGACCGCAGACGGTTTCGCAGTCCTGACCCGGGATAAGGCTCTGCTTCTGCCAGAAGTCCCAGTAGCCGACGCTCTCATAGTTCCTGATGTGCAGGAATTTGTGGGCAGGGATTGTTACAAAATAAGTTTTTACGTCCTGTGTTGAGTTTATCATACCTGATCCTCCTATACCTAAAAGATAGCAGTCGAAAGGCTTGATGACGGTGCGAAGCACGATCGGAGTGGGATTTCTGCGGTATTCGCTCGGAGTTGTTCCGTAAGCCGCTTTGAACGCTCTCGTGAAAGCCTCGTGGGACGAAAATCCGTAGTCCAGCGCAATATCGAGAATACCTCGGTCGCTATCCCTGATCTCCTTGAGAGCAAAAGCAAGCCTCCTGTAACGCATATAATTCCTGAGCGACATTCCCGATATTTCGCTGAATTTTCTGGAAACGTGAAATTCGGAATAGCCGAGCGTTTTTGCAAGGCGCTTCAAGGTCAGCTCCTCGTCGCTGTGGCTTTTTATACAGAAATCTATCTCGCCGACAATCGTCTGCACATTTTTATTCCACTCGTTCATCTGATCACCTCTCTCAACTGACAGGCTTATTATACAGGACACTACGCAGAATTACTTGATTTATCTTGCGGACTTATTATATCAGACAATACGGTCGATTACAATTTATTTTGCATATTATTCACTCTGTATGTTGTAAATATATGCTGTCTATATTATAATACTTTCTGACGAAAAACGGTTAAGAGGCGGTACAAATGGACGAAAAAGAAACGAACGGAATAAATGTGAGGACAAAAGTCGGGAATTATTTCCGCAGAGTTTTTGATATTCACAGCGATATGATGAGCTATGAAGAAATAGACGAGATGATGGAGGAGAACACCGTTATCAGCGGAACGAATATGTGGATACTGATAATGGCAATTCTCATCGCTTCAATCGGTCTGAATGTCAATTCGACTGCGGTTATAATCGGCGCAATGCTTATTTCGCCCCTGATGAGCGGAATTTTGACAATGGGATATTCACTTGCTGTCCGTGACCTGGCGATGCTGAAAAAAGCTCTCGGAAGATTCGGAACGCAGGTTATAATAAGTCTGGTAACCTCCACCCTGTATTTTATTATTTCTCCGCTCGACACGGCAACCTCGGAAATGATTGCCCGTACAAGTCCGACGATCTGGGACGTTATGATCGCCCTGTTCGGCGGAATTGCAGGAATGATCGGAAACACAAGGCAGAAGAAAGGCAATGTAATTCCGGGAGTTGCAATAGCAACGGCGCTTATGCCGCCCGTCTGTACGGCAGGCTTCGGCATTGCAACCCTCCAGCCTCGGTTCATACTCGGAGCCTTATATTTATTCCTGATAAACACCTTGTTTATCGCTCTGTCCTCAGCCGTTGTTACGGCAATTCTGCGTGTTCCCGTCCACAAAAGCATAAGTCTAAAGAGGCAGAAACGAATTAACAGGATCGTCGGAATTATCACGCTGATTGTTGTAATTCCGAGCATTTTGGTCGGAGCTTACACGGTTTACACCTCTGTAATGGATCGCAACATTCAGAATTATCTGAGCAAAGAATTTGTTTTTGAAAACACCCAGCTTGTGCAAAGCAGCTCGGACATTCAGAAAAAGCAAATCAGCGTTTCTCTTGTCGGACAGCCGATTTCGGACGAGGTTATCAACCGTCTTGAGCAGGAGCTTTCTGTTTACAATCTGAACGGTTACAGCCTTAAAATAACCCAGAATTCGATCTCGGACAGCGACTCGGATAATTCGGACAAGATAACGATTGCCGTGCAGGAAAACACAATTTCCGATTTGCAGACCGAGCTTGACGAAAAGCAGAAGCGAATTGACGAGCTGGAGAAGAACACCGCCGCAACTCTGAATTTCAGCGAGCTTTCCGAAAAAGCCGAAAGCATTTTTACTAATCTGACGGACACCCACTGCGGAATTATTGCGGACGAGTCGGGAGAATACATAATCCTCGTTGCAAACACTAAGAAGGATTTGACCGATTCCGAAAAGCAGGTAATTGAAAACTGGCTGATAACCGAAAGCGGAATTGCAAAGGCAAAGCTTCTTTTAAACCTGAACCGATAAAAATAAACGTATCACCGAGCATTAAAAAATGAAAGGTGATACGTTTTTGTTATTCATGGATATTATCCGGGGGCTTAACCTCCTGAACCGTACCGTGAGGGTGATGCGGCGGAGCATAAACGGTATAGATTTTCAGCGGACAGCTTCCCGTATTGATGATATTGTGCCACGTTCCGGCGGGAATAAATACAGCGCAGCCTCCGCAAATCTGCCAACGGGAACAAAGACGGTTTTTGTCCGTTCCTGTAAGTGCCAGCCCGTTTCCGCTTTCTATCCTGATGAACTGGTCGGTGTCGCTATGCACCTCAAGCCCGATATCGCCGCCGACAGGAATACTCATCAAGGTCAACTGCAAGTGCGTTCCCGTCCAAAGCGCAGTACGGTAATTCTGATTTTGCATTGAAGCCTTTTCAATGTTTACCGCATAAGGCTTGGCACCGCAGTCAAAACAATTACTGTTACCTTTGCTCAAGATACCACTCCCTTTCATATTTCATTATATGAAAGGAGAACAAACAGGTGAGTGATAAAGGAGGTTTGTCTTAATCCATCGGACGGGTATTGATTTAAAAAACAAACAAGCAAAATCAAGTTATGGATTTCTGATATTCATTTTGTGTTAATGATTTTTTGCAAAGCTTTCCATACAAGTCCGTATTTCCTTAAAGGCTTTCAGGGCGTTTGCGGGAAGCAGCTGCTTGCTCGATATTTTATACGCTTTCGGCTCGCCGTCCTCGGACACAACGATACGGACTATCGTGATTTCCTCATCGTTGACAAGTACGGGCTTTTCCGCTCTGGACGACCAGCGCAACATTCTGTATCGGTCAACGATTCTTGCAACTTCATCAAAAATATCCGTTCCGATGTCATAATACCTTTCACGGTCAAAGGTTGCCTGATTTACAACATTTGAAACAGCAAGCTCGGCGGTGTTTTCGCCTGCCCTTGAAGCTCGGAGCGAGTATGCTCCGCCGTCAACTCCGCCGCTGACGGTGTATTCACACTTGATTATTTCGCCCTTGCGCTCGGTTCTGAATTCTGCCACAGTAATCACTCCCGTCAAAATATTATTACAATTTTATTCTATCAAAATCGGAAATAAAACGCAACGAATATGAATTGAATAGGTGTAAAAAAACAGCGGACTTTTTTGTCGCTAATGACGAATCGGGTTTAAAGCTCAATCGGTATAAAGGAAATTGCATCGGCGAACACAAGCGACGGCAGGAGGTTTGCGACCTTTATTTTCTTGCCCCAGACGAGATTGACTCCGACGCAGAAAATCAGAACAGATCCAATAAGCGAAAGATTTGCCGACGCCGCCTCGGTCATCAAAGGCTTTATAAGCCTTGCAAGTGCCGTTATTGTTCCTTGAAATACGGCGACGGGGATCGCAGAAAAAATACATCCCTTGCCTAATGAGCAGGTCATAACCATAACTATTATCAGGTCGAGGATCGCCTTTGTTGTCAGTATGGATATGTCGCCCTCAATTCCGTCCTTGATTGAGCCGACGACCGCCATCGCACCGATGCAGACGGTCAGCGAAGCGGTTACAAAACCGTTCACGAAATCCTTGTCCTTTGCGTTGCCCGTTTTGATTTTGAGCCATTCGCCGAAGCGTTCAACCCAATGCTCAATATTTATCAGCTCTCCGACAAAGGCGCCGAGGGCAAGGCTTGCAATGATCAGCATTGATTTTCCCGACGAGAGGGTGGAGCCGGACAGCCTGAGCATACCCTCCATTGCGCCTGCAATGCCGATGAACAGCACACAAATGCCGTTGGCTTTTTGCAGAGTTTCCTGAACCCTTTCCTTGAGTAGCTTGCCGAATAATAAACCGAAAACTCCGCCGACAATTATTGCGGCGCAGTTAATTATTGTACCGAGACCGATCAACTGATTTTCCTCCGAAATTAAAGCTTTTTTATTCCCGAAATTCTTTGAACCTCAACCATTTCTTCATCAATACTCATTATCTTTTTTGAATCGTCAAGCCTTTGTATAGCGTTGCGGGGGTTGTGGATAAGAGTATCGAAAAACCTGATTATCCAGAACAGGGGAAGAAGAAATTTTTTGCCCTCCAAAAAGGGATAGCGGATTTTCAGCTCGTCATATCCGAGAAAAACTATCTTGAACAACGTCTTGATTTTCTGAAAACGAATATCCTCGTCTATATGATCGATAATATAGCTGTTCTGCATTTCCGTTCCCTCGATGCCGTATACACCGCCGGCGGCAATGTACTCCGACATCAGATCAAACTTGCCGTCAAAGTCTCCCGAATACCAGTTGAAAGCAATCTTTCTAATCTTTTTGCAGAACTCGAGAAGCCCGATTTTTTCAAGCTCTTTATTGATATATTCAAAATCGAGGTCGGGCAAAGCTTTTTCGTAAACGTATAGATCGAGCAGAGAACGTATTCCTGTTCCGCCGTGGCGATAATGCTTTGCAATGTGAGCAATAAGGAAAACGTAAAAATCTCCGTCGGTCAGCTCGTAGGAGAAGCTTCCGTCACATTGTTCGGCACGCCCAAAACCGTCGCCGTAATAATCAGACAGCACCGTGTGAAAGCTGTCAACCATTGAACGATGAAATTCCACATATGCGTTGCCTTTCCTTATGTTTGTGTGAAGATCGCCTTTTCCTGCAAATTCAAAACCGTCCTCAATAAAGGCTTTTACAACCTCGTCACAGCGGTCGGCGTCGATAAGAATGTCGATATCGCCCATTGTACGCATATCGGGGGAGGGGTAATATTTTTTTATTACAGAACCCTTGAGAAGCATATGCCTGACCTGCATTTCATCAAGCTTTTCACAAATGTCACAGGCGGCAAGCTCCTGCTGAGCCTCAACGACGGTTTTTTGCATACGAAATTCACGCAGGTATTTCATCGTCTGCTCGTCAGGCTTAACGGTGAGTTCCTCCGCCGCATAGGAAAGGATATTCAATACGCAGTGCTTTTGGGCAAGACCGATGATTTTCTGCCGGTCCAAGCCGTCATTTTCGGGCGGCTTTGTGCCGTTGACGACAGCGGCAACCGATCTTATCACATACGACGCAATCTTTTTGTCATCACTGTTCAGCATAAAATCCCCTCCTTAGGATAAGATTATATATTATGAAATGAAAAAAGTCCACACTAAATTTGATTTTTATATTGACATTGCCGTGAATTTATGATAAAATATCCGAGCATTAGGAGAGATACCGAAGTGGTTATAACGGAACGGTCTTGAAAACCGTCGTACGGCAACGTACCGTGGGTTCGAATCCCACTCTCTCCGCCACTTTGCAGGACTTCCTTTTCGGAAGTCTTGCAACAACAAAATATTCAGGTTTTGTTACCAATGGAGAAGTACTCAAGTTGGTGACGAGGCGCCCCTGCTAAGGGCGTAGGTCGGGTAACCGGCGCGGGAGTTCGAGTCTCCCCTTCTCCGCCATAAAAAAAGACACCTTTCGGGGTGTCTTTTTTTATGGGAGACGAGAGCCCGCGCCGAGGCGTGGGA
>JAEDFL010000065.1 GCA_016292785.1 Clostridiaceae bacterium
AGCAAAGCGCCGCTTTTCAAAATCTCAAATTCAAATATACGCTTTGTCCATTCTCCCTGAGCTTCGGTATTATCAAGAGGGTATGAGGGGTGCAGAAAGATTTCGGTAACACCCTCACGGCAATTTTCAACCGCATCGAGATAATAATTCATCAAAACGTCTTTGTTTCCAATTCTCTGCATATTCCACGGGTTGAAAACCAAGTCGTCGAGCAAAACAACATTTCGCTTTAACCCCTCGTTTACCATCTTGCGGTGAAGCATCAAAATCGGAGACGGAACTTTCCTGCCGAGCTGTCTTTCAATAAAATCGGCAGACTTAGGGTATCTGTACGGCAGGGAATGTCTTTGGCAAAAATCGTATGCGTCAATATAAAATCGCCTTCCGTTTATTCCGTACATGGTTGCACTGTGGTTGTCGGCGTGGTCAATTACACATCCCGCACTTTCGGCAAATTTATACTGTGCCTCAAGCTCGGCGGCAACGTCCTTACGCCTGAGATGCAACGCAAGTCCGAGCTGATCGGAATACAGTCCTCTTCCGTCCGAGAGCGATTTTGCACCGCTCAGACTTTGCCACCGGTTTGCATCGCTGTCGGAATTTAATGTGAGATGAATACCGACAGGATAGTTTTTATTTTTTGCAATTTCTGCGGCATTTTTTGCATCGGGAGCAACGGACATAAGCGAGGTAGAGGATATCAGCCCCTCCGAAAAAAGCTCGTCAATGGCTCTTGTCTGCTGAGGATTGTATCCGAAATCATCTGCGTTAATTATCAGATATCTGCTCATTATTATTGCCGTCCTTTTTAAACTTGAGGAAGAATGAAAAGATGCTTGCGCAAACCATTGCGATGAACGGGAAAACGCAAAGAAGCATTTTTGCCGCTGTACCGGGATTTTCGCCCGGCTCGTCGCCGCTTACAAAGCCGAAAGCCTCAGATGTAACATAGAATGCAAGCGAGGTGAAAAGACCGTTAAGCCTGTTCATAACTCCAACAAGGCTGTTGATTATACCCTCACGCCTTATTCCGTGGCGGGCATAATCGTCGTCAACAATTTTGGCTCCGATGCAGTCCATTGTGATAAGACAGCTTGCAATTCCGAAGCCCATTACACATTCAATGACGATTGCCGTTGCAAGATTTTTTGCAAAATACAGCGGAATGAAACCGATTGCCATAATCATAAAGCCGAGTCTCCATATTTTGATAACCTCAACCTTTTTGATGACTACCGACCAAACGATTATGCCGATTACCGCAACGAACAGTACAACTCCGAGCATAACGGTAGTCATACTGCTGTCAAGCTTGAGCGTGTATTTTACATAGAAAGGTATGGCCTGTGATATAAGAGCAAATGCCGCCGAGTAGAATGCTCCGGCAAGTCCGAATATCCAGAATTTCGGATTTGTAACCAGTGCAATAATACTGCCGATAAGCTTTGGCTTCTCGGTTTCCTCATATTCAAGCTTTTCCCTGCAGCCGAGCGTGCAATAAAGAATTACAACAAGGGCGATCAAGCCGTAAATAACGGCGGTAAGCTGATAGCCGAGAGCCTTTGTTATCACCGGAGTAAGAGCAATACTGATAACCATGGCAAGAAGCTGAAAAACCTGACGGATTGCATTTGTTTTAGCCCGTTCTGTATCGCTCGGGAAAAGCTCGGGGAAGAGCGCACCGTAGTTCGCATTGATAAGCGAATCGAGGGTACCGGTCAGAATATACATCAACAGCATGTAGATAAACAGCGAGCCTTTTTCACTGCTGATGAATGACGGAACATTGAAGAAAAGGATAAACGACAGAATTAGCAGGGGAGTGCCTATGATAAGCCAAGGTCTGCGTCTGCCCCATTTTGTACGGGTTCTGTCCGAAAGGAAGCCGTAAACCGGATTATCTATTGCGTCAACGAAGGTGTAGATGAGAAGAACAAGCGAGTATTTTTTCATATCCAGTCCGAGCATATCGACATAGAATATGGCGGCAAAGGACTTGAACATATTGATCGGTATAGAGGTACCGAACATACCTATTCCGTAACGAAACGGAGAGGTTCTTTTTTTGATTGTTGTGTCGGGCGTACTCAATTTAATTCCTCCTTGTTTTGATTAAAATATATCGGATTTGTCACAGCGCAGATCGCAGAAAATTTGCCTATGCCCCTGACGGCTTTTATGTAGGCAAAGCGGACATCGCTGTCAAGCTCTTTGTTCAAGGTCAATTTTCCGCTTGACGGAGCGCACAGCTTCTTTTCGTATTTGTCGGTTACGATAAAAAGCGAGGTTGTTTTCATATTTTCTGCGGTTATTCTGAGCTTTTCGCCGGGAATGAAAATAGCTTCTTCGCCCATTACCGCTTTTCCGTATTCAAGCTTCAGTCTCACTCCGTCAACCGAGCTTGTTACGAAAGAGCGGCCTTCCCTCAGCGATGTGAGAATATCCTCGGCTTTTCTTGACTGTGCGTAAACGGCGGTCACGGGATTTCCGAGACGTGCAAGCGAGTGCGGACGGTGATAATCACTGCCGCCGACGATCGGAATACGTTTACCCTGATTCAGCAAATCCGTCCACAGCTTGATAGCGTCAAGGTTTGACGGGCGCATAGGACCGTTCCAGATTTCCATCATATCAAAGCAGTCGTAATTGTCCCATTTGTACGGACAAAATCTGCACTTCGGGTGATTGACGGAAATCAAAGCTCCAAGCTTTTTCGCATCGGCAATCAATTTTTCCGTTTCTTCAAAGCTGTTTGAAATAAATGAATTTTCAAACGGTGCCGCAACGCCGAAAAAGTTAATATGACCGTTATAATTCGTCCACTCGACAGCCTTGATAAATGTTAAGCCGTCGATGTTTGGCAGATTGAAGTTTTCGGCAAAATTATTGTGATTGGCAATTCCTATAAAGTCAAGCTTTGCTTTCTGAGCCATTTTACCGAGGGTGTGGATATCAAACCTACCGTCGGAAGCGTCGGAATGAATGTGCAAATCTCCGAACAGGAGAAGCTCCTTCCTGTATTCAAAATCAATGCTGTATTTGACCTCAACGCTTTCGCCTGCAACGTGGTATGCTCCGACTATGATTTTCCATTCTCCGGGCATTATCGGCTCTGAAAGATAGCCTCGGGTAGAGCCAAATTCATCGACATAGATGCTTTTATGTGCGCTTCCCGACCAGCCGAGGAAGCGACCGTCGGCATCCTCAAGACCGATATCTATGGTGTTGGTGGGGTGAAGATCGCTCATAAATCCCTTTGTTCCCCTGTGGTAATCGTACGATACCGTAATTTTGACAACATTTTTCGGAACGGTAAAACCGATTGTATAATAGCTGCCCTCTTTTTCTTTCAATACCTTATGTATGATTTCAGGCAAGTTATCACCTCTTTCTTTTTCATCTTCAATTATATTATAAACTCCGCACATAATTTTTTCTTGCTGATTTTTAATATAATAGGTGATTTTTTTAGAATTTAAAAATTATTTGAAAAGAAAGTATTGATTGAACATATTTTTTATGGTATTGTTATGAGGTAAAAAAGATTTCATCAAGGTGAATAAATGTGGATAGTTTCACTATAAATTTTCCTAAAGAAACAAAGAGATATGATTGTATTGTCGATTATCGCAATAACAAGAGCCTTGCCGAGAACGGAATTTCATTCCATTGGTGGGGCACGGAGGATACCTCTCTGCATTGTCACAATTTTTATGAATTATTTATAGTGACGGACGGCAAAGCCCTGCATGAGCTTAACGGCGAAACAAAAGAGGTGAGCAAGGGCGAGCTGTATTTGCTTCGCCCCGAGGACTGTCACAGATTCAAAATGATTGACGGCTGCTCCTGTACGCATATGAATTTCTGCGTGACAACGGAAATTTTTCGCAAAATCTGTGATGCCATGAAGCTTGATGCCGCCGAGCTTGAAAGAAGTCCTAAGCTTTCTTTGTCGCTCTCCAACGATGAAATGAATTTCTTCACCGACAGAGCTCAGCTTTTGGGCTTGCTTTCAAATGATTCGGGAAATTCCGGCTATACTCTGATGTGTGAAATAATGTCCCATGCGGTTGTGACCTTATCTCTCAACGGCGAGCTTGCAAAGCTGAACTATCCCGAATGGTTTGCAAAGCTGCTTGAGAAGCTTCATTCGCCTGAAATGATATGCTGTTCTGCCGCCGATGTTTACCGTTTGGCGGGGCTTTCTCCTCCCGTTACGGTTGAATATTTTAAACGGTACACGGGCAAGACGGTGGCGTCGTATCTTCGTGATTTGAAATGCTCATACGCCTGTGAATTGCTGGACGGGACTAAGCTTACAACGCTTGAAATTTCCGCCCGTCTCGGTTATTACAGCCTGAGCCATTTCAACAGAATTTTTAAAGAGTATTCAGGAACCTCGCCTGCGGCATATCGCCGCAAAGAAAAATGTAAATAAAAGAATGTGGGTGTATTATATGAAGAGGATTTTATGTATTTTGCTGACGGTCATAATTTCGCTGTCATGCTGTGTGTGCGCTTTTGCATCAAACACATCGGCTGACGTGATAAATGAAGAGGATAAGGTTTATCCCTTTGTTTTGATCAGAGGAATGGATCTTCAGGGTGTTCGTGTTGATGTCGGAACCGAAAACGAGCGGCCTGCAATGGGTGAAATAACCGCCGGCGGAGTTATAGGCACTCTGGCAAAAGCAACGGTCAAAGGTATTGTTAACGGAAGTATGGATCCGGCTGTCGGCACGGTGGTTGATTATATCAGAGGAATTTTTGAATATTATTCGATTGACTGCAACGGACAGCCTGTTTATAATACCGGTATGAAGGAATACCCCTTGTCGATGGATCATTACACGGACTTTGACGACGGAGAGTCAAAGAACGAGGAGGGCATGATCCGCACGGCAAAAGAGAAATACGGCGGCAAATATGTCTATTATATAAACTATGATTGGCGTTTAAATCCGCTGGAGGTCGCCGACACCGTCAACGAATATGTTGAACGAGCCTGTAGAGAAACAGGCTGCGAAAAGGTAAACCTTGTCTGCGCAAGCATGGGCGGAGTTATGACTGTTGCATATCTCAGCAAATATTCCTGCGACAGAGTTAACAAGTGCGTATTTCTGTCGTCCACATTTTGCGGCACTTATGTCACCTCCGATTTACTTCAGGGTAATGTGACTGTCGGAGCAGCTCAGCTCAGAAATTTTGCATATACATATCTCGGCGAAAACAAGCTTTTAACCCCTGTTTTGAAGCTTCTTGATCTGACAGGAATATGGGACGGCGTTGCGAAGCTTGCAAACAGATTTGTCAGCCGTTATAAGGGTATGGTTTACGATGAATTTCTGAGAGATGTTTTCGGTAATATGCCGTCGCTCTGGGCGCTCGTTTTGCCCGAGGATTATGAAGCCTGCAAGGAGTTTATGTTCGGCGGTAAGGAAAGCGAGTATGCCGGAATAATTGCGATAGCCGACGAGCTTCAGGATATGATGTCAAAGCGTGACGATATGCTGGGAGCGGCAGTCGCCGACGGTATGAAGATCTGCGTTGTTGCAAACTACGGCAGACAGGTTATCCCTATTTATGACAGGTCTTATCAGAATGGCGACGGAACTCTTGAAACACATCTTGTAAGCGGAGGAGCGGTTGTTGCTCCTATCGGAGAGACGCTCGGTGAAGACTATGTTTGTTCAAATCCCGAGTATCTTTCACCGTCGAGGGAGATTGATGCCTCAACCTGTCTTTTCCCTGAGTACACATGGTTTGTCAAGGGTGCGCCGCATGTGTCGGGAAATTACGGCTCGGATTATTCCGATTTCATTTTCTGGCTTGTCGATTACAACGGACAGCCGACCGTCCGTTCAAATCCGAAATATCCGCAGTTTATGCAGTCTGCGTCCGATCAACACATTGATTTTGAATAACAAAAGAACAGGGTGGAGCCGATTGTTCGGTTTCACCCTGTTATGGTTTTATTTCCGTTGCGGTTGACAGAAATCAGACGAGCTTCTTTCCGTCAGAGAAAGCGTTTCCGACCTTTTCGCCGAGTCGGTAATAGCCGTGATTGGCCGGATCATATGTTATCGGAGCGAATTTTGAAAGGTCGATTTTTCCCTCTGAGTCAAGGATTTTTTCGTCTGCGCTGACATTCTTGATCTCGCCGAGGAACTTGTTTCCGTCAATAACCTTGATAAGCTCACATTCAAGGCAAAGCGGAAGCTCGTTGATTATCGGAGCGTTTACAAACTCGCTTTTTGTCGTCGTAAAGCCTGCTTTCTCCATCTTGTCGGGTGCTTTGTTTGCCGAAACAACTCCCACATAGTCACATTCAACAACGTGATCTGCGTCACCGATTGCAACGGTAAATGCCTTTGCTTTGAGGATGTTGTCCGTTGTCTTGTGTGAACCGAGGTCAAAAATAATCTCGTTACTGCCGACAATTCCACCCCAAGCCGCATTCATTGCGTTTGGCTTGCCGTCCTCGCCGTAAGTTGCAATAATCATTACAGGCTGAGGATAAAGGTAAGTTTTTGCACCAAAATTCTTTCTCATAATATCGCTTCCTTTTTATTTTACTGCTTTTTGCTGAGTCGGGCCGTAGTTAGCCGCTCCCGTGTATTCAACATCTTCGGGAGTCGGATAGTATTTCGGCTCATCAAGATTTCTCTGATAAAGTCTGACGTGATCGCCTCTCGGCGTCATATCAACAACATCACAGCCACGCCAATAAACCGTAAATTCCACACCGCGCACGGTTTCTTTTTTCTCAACCGTGCTGATATCAAAGGCAAGCTCAAGCACATCGCCTGCTTTTAATTCGGAGGACATACCGTCTATCTTTTCGCCGTTGAGAGTAACGGTGGGACTACGCATCCAGTCATACTGACGGAAACCTGCTTTACAATCAAGCTTTGCCGTGAGACGGATTTTTCCCTCATCGGGAATGAACGACTCCATTTTAATTTCATCGGTTTCCTTGTTGCAGGGAATGTTGACCGTCAGAACACCGACGTCCTCCTTGATCGCATTATCCCAGACGGTTTTGAGCGCAACGGGGGCGGTGCCGACGCAGCAGCCTGCGATTGAACGGAAGCGTGAGAGCGAAATTGAATTAGGCTCGCTTCCGCCCGTAAATCCGCCAACCATACGCTTGTCGATATCGTGATATGTAATTCCGTCACCGTCGGGCTTTGAGTTATCACACTCGACATAGCCCGTGTACTTGACCTGGTTTTCCATGAGCTGATTGCGTGCAAAAAGGTTCATATCGTTCCAATATTCCTTATATCCGCACTTGATAAGCTCATCGGCACAGATGATCATATCCCTGATACAGCAGGTTTCACAATGCTCCTCCTCAACGGGATGCCACTGCGCATATTCGGGTACCCAGCCGAAGTCCGACGAAAGCGAGCGGACATAATCGTAAATCGCCTTGCCTTTTTTGATGTATTCTTCGTCGTTTGTCAGCCTGCCGAGCTTTACGATACCGCAGGCAAACCACATGGCTGAATGGACGTGACCGAAAAATTCCATTTTGTAGTTGAAATATCTTGCAGGACCGAGAACATAGTTTGCCATTCCTCTTGCAAGGTCAAGCGCAACCTCATCGCCCTTTAATTCATAGCGGCGTACAAGTGCCTGAAGCGAAACGGCGTTTCTGATCGCCTGCTCACCTCTGCCTGTGTGACGGGTAAGGTCAAAACCGCCGTCCTTTAAATAAACATCGTTCGGAAATTCGTAAAGCGGCTCGTCCTCATCAAAATCACCCGACCAGAAGGTGCGCACCTTGCGCTCGATAACAAGCGAACGCATACCCCGTACAAGCTCTGAGGTACGCCGTTCGGCTTCCTCGTCATCGGGATATTCCTCGGTGATCATATTGAGCGCAGGAAGAATGTACCCCATCTCGTGAAATGAAGAATGAACGGTGTGAGTCCACGGATATTTCTCGCAGAAACGCAGTCCGTGTTCTCCCCATGATTTCATAAGGTGGCGGCGCAGGGATTGCTTTATATCGTCGCCGTCCTCGGTGCCGAGCATACGCATTGCGCTTGTAAGTCCCTCATACCACGAGCCTACAAGCTCTGCGTCGTCAACACGGCAATGAGCTGCCTCGGCAGGCTTTTTGTTCGGAAGCAGGAGCCAATACGGCAGATTGTCATATGCTTTATCACACATATTTGTTATGTAATGATGAACAAGCTTTGCGCTGTTTATCGGGTCAAATCTTTCATACATATAATCACCTCATAATTTTTTTAATTTATTCAATCTTCCATATAAATCGAGAAAGGCAGATTTTTAAATTTTCTAAATTGTATTATATAATGAAAATGAATTGTTATCAATATAAGAATAAAAAATATTTGCCGTTTGTGTTCAATCAGGGGACGGTTCTATGATTGTCTGAGGTTTCACGCTTGAAAGAATGAGAATTATATGTGGGAGCTGATAAAGTGAGCAACGAATATGATTATTCAATGCTGGGAAAAAGGCATAACAATGAATGGGGCTTTAAAGCTACTCGACAAAAAATCACCCTGAGAAATCAAGGTGCTTTTTCATGCTTAAATATAATTTCAGCGTTGCCGAAACGGTGGCACTGTTTTTATATATAAAATCGTTTGCCGGTGTGCGAATAAACCGGGAGCGGATGTCCTTATCCGTAAAAAGGAGAGCATATGGCTGAAGAAGTCAACACACAAGGTACGCAGGAGGGCGCAGAGTAAGATGTACGCATGCCGTTGAGAAAACAAAGGGAACCGCCTAACGAGTATTATTTTGTTCGGAATGATATTGGAAAAAATGTCTTTAATATTCCAAGCCTATAGATGAGATTTTGACTGTCAAAAAATGTTCGGAAAATAGGTTTTTATTTATGCTTCTATTCCTATTTTAAGGATTATTCTACCTCCGTCATTCTGTAAACAACGTGCTGATATACATCTCGCCGCTTTCGTTCGGAATATAATTCCTCGAGATCAACATATTTACTATTTTTTTGGAAAAGTAATTGTACATGATAATTTAACCTGAAAAAATTATTATAGGCACAGAAAGCTTTTGTTTCCTGTGCCTATAATTATAGAATTT
>JAEDFL010000066.1 GCA_016292785.1 Clostridiaceae bacterium
TTTGTGTGCCAGATATCACGGGCATACTCGTTGATCGCTCTGTCGCAGGCGAAGCGTCCTGCTCCTGCAATGTTCATAAGCGACATTCTGTTCCATGTGTCCCTGTCGGCAAAGAGAGCTTCTGCCTTTGCCTGAGCCGACTTATAATCGGCAAAGTCGGCAAGCACCATATAGGGATCGTGGTGGGTGATAGTTCCGCCGATTTCGGGGAAGACCTTGCCGTTAATTCCGCCGTTGATGAAGTCAACCACCTTGCGGATATCGGCGTTGTTCTGATAGTAATTCATCGGGTTGTAGCCGACGCGCTTCAGATTGTTTACCTCGTCGGTGCTCATACCGAAGATGATAATATTATCATCGCCGACAGCCTCATGAATTTCAACGTTTGCGCCGTCCATTGTTCCGAGCGTGACAGCTCCGTTTATCATGAGCTTCATATTGCCCGTACCGCTTGCCTCTGTTCCCGAAAGTGAGATCTGCTCGCTGATATCTGCGGCAGGCATAAGATTCTCAGCCAAGGTGACGTTGTAGTCCTCAAGATAAACGACCTTGAGACGTCCTCTGACATCGGGATCGTTGTTGATAAGCTCCGCAAGAGAACAGATAAAGCTGATAATCTTTTTCGCCATAAAGTAGCCGGGAGCGGCCTTAGCGGCGAAAATATATGTGTGCGGAGTGAAATCTCCGTCGGGATTTTCCTTTATTGCAAGATATTTTGAAAGAATGTGGAAAGCGTTCAGATGCTGACGCTTGTACTCGTGAAGTCTCTTGACTTGAACGTCGAATATAGAATTGGGATCAAGGTCGATTCCGTTGGACTTCTTGACGAGTGCGGCAAGCTTTTCCTTGTTGCGGAGCTTGATCTCCTCAAGGTTTTTGAGCACCTGAGCGTCGTCGGCATATGCCTTGAACTTTTCAAGCTTGCTTCCGTCATAAACAAAGCCGTTGCCGATAAGCTCGGTCAGAAGCTTTGTCAGCTCAGGATTTGACTGGCAGAGCCAGCGGCGGTGAGCGATACCGTTGGTGACGTTCGTAAATTTATCGGGAGTGACCGAATAGAAATCCTTGAAAACGCTCTCTTTGAGTATCTCAGAGTGGAGAGCCGAAACGCCGTTGACGCAATGAGAGCCTGCAACGGACATATTCGCCATTCTGATAACTCCGTTGGATACGATGGCCATACGCTCAACCTTGTCTGCGTCACCGGTTGAGTTCCAGACAAAGCTGCGGAAGCGGTTGTCGATCTCCTTGGTGATCTCGTAAATTCTCGGAAGAAGACGTCTGAACAGATCCTCCGGCCAGCACTCAAGAGCCTCAGCCATAACGGTGTGGTTGGTGTATGCAACGGTGTCGGTGACAATCTTCCAAGCCTCGTCCCAGCCGTAGCCGCAGTCGTCAAGGAGGATTCTCATAAGCTCGGGAATGACAAGAGTGGGATGAGTGTCGTTGATGTGCATTGCGATCTTGTCCGCAAGATTTTCAACCGTACCGTAAATTCTCAGATGGTTGTTGATAATGTCCTGAACAGATGCGGAAACAAGGAAATATTGCTGACGAAGTCTGAGGCTCTTGCCCTCGGGATGATTGTCGGAGGGATAGAGCACCTTGCTGATGACCTCTGCCATTGCGTTCTGCTCCATGGCACGCATATAGTCGCCCTGATTGAACATATCCATATCAAGTCCGGGAGCCTTTGCACTCCAAAGACGGAGAACGCTGATGCCCTTGCCGTCCTTGCCGGAAACGTACATATCGTAGGGAACTGCTTTTACCGTGTTGCAGTCACGAAGCTCAACGTGGTGATACTGATTGTCCCAGCTTTCGTCAACCCAGCCTTCAAAGTTGATGTCAACAGCCTCCTCCTCGTGAGGAACGAGCCATACGTCGCCGCCGGGAAGCCAGAAATCGGGCAGCTCGGTCTGCCAGCCGTCAACGAGCTTCTGCTTGAAAATTCCGTATTCGTAAAGAATGGAATAACCCTTTGCAAAATAACCCTGACTTGCAAGACCGTCAAGGTAGCAGGCGGCAAGCCTGCCGAGACCGCCGTTGCCGAGACCTGCGTCAGGCTCGCAGTCATAGAGCTTTTCAAGCTTGATGCCAAATCCCTTGAGAGCGGATTCCATTGTTTTTGTCAGGTTGAGATTGTAGAGGTTGTTCTTGAGGGAACGTCCCATGAGAAATTCCATGCAAAGATAGTAGATCTTTTTTGAGTCGGCTTTTTTCGCCTCGTTGTGAAATTCCTTTCTGCCCTGCATCATCATATCACGAAGAATGAGGGCAACCGCTTTGTAGTAATGCTCATAGGTAGCTTCTTCGGGTGAAACGCCGAAGAAATGTGAGAGCTTGTTTGCAATAAGCTCCGTTGCTTCCTTCTTGGTTAGTTTATAATTCATAAAAAGCCTCCTGAATACTTATTTATCTGAATTTATTGTATACTATTTTTCAAAAAAATACAACACCCTATTTCGGATTGCTTATACGAATTTTTTGACCTGAATTTATGCACTTAAACGAAAAATTAACGATAAATTTCCGAAAAGAAAATATAAATATATAGAATAGACAAAATAATCAGTTTTATACCAATACAATGGATATAATTATGAGCTAAGAAAATTTTTTATTTGACAAAAAAATACGCAAAAACTCTTTATTAGAAAAGAAATTTATAGTATAATAACTTTATAATCTTAATATTTGCGGATATATACGCAATTATTCTGCGGAGGTATGGTTATGGGAAAAAACAAAGTCAGACTCACTATCGGGGGATTGGATTACTATATTACGACCGATGAGGATGTCGCATATATGAAAAATCTCGGTGAGGATCTTGACGATGAGATAACCGCTCTGATCCACGATCATCCGAGACTTTCTCAGGTTCAGGCGGCGGTGCTCAGTGCCCTTGACTATGCCGACAGGCTCAAGCAGGCGGAAAAATCGAGCGAGTTTTTGAAATCGCAGATCCAGATGTATATGGAGGACGCCGCAAAGGCAAAGACCGAAGCGGAAATGGCTCGCCGTGAGGCGGAGCGTATGACGAGGGATCTCAGAAGTATCCGAAGATCGCTTGAAGAAAAGGAAATGTTATGATAAAGCCTGAGATACTTGCGCCTGCCGGTTCGCCGGAGGCGCTTATTGCCGCAGTAAGAAGTGGAGCGGACGCCGTCTATCTCGGTATAAAGGGCTTCAACGCTCGGCGAAGTGCGGAAAATTTTGATTCGGAACAGCTCAGAGAGGCTGTTTCCTACTGCCATAAGCACAATGTAAAGGTTCATCTGACTCTGAATACTCTTGTTTCGGACGGCGAGCTTGAAAAAGCGCAAGAGGCGATAAAGCTTGCCTGTGAGGTCGGAGTTGACGCAGTAATCGTGCAGGATATCGGAATGGCTGAGCTTATCCGAAAAACCGCTCCGGATATGCCGCTTCATGCCTCAACTCAGATGACCGTTCAGACGGCGGCAGGATTGAAAAAGCTGAAAAAACTCGGCTTCACCCGTGCCGTGCTTCCCCGTGAATTGTCAAAGTCGGAGATTAAAAAGCTCTGTGAAAATTCACCGATCGAGCTTGAGTGCTTCGTCCACGGTGCGCTTTGTATGTGCGTTTCGGGACAATGTCTTTTCAGCGCGGTTCTCGGCTCACGAAGCGGAAACAGGGGCGCCTGCGCCCAGCCGTGCCGACTTCCGTTCAGTGCGGAAAACGGAACGGGACACGATCTCAGTCTGAAGGATCTTTCGCTGATAGATTATATCGGAGAAATGGCGGAAATGGGAGTCTGCTCGTTTAAGATAGAGGGCAGAATGAAACGTCCCGAATACGTTGCCGCCGCAGTTAAAGCCTGCCGAAACAGCGTTGACGGAATAATAGACAGCGAGCTTCGTGACGATCTGCGTTCGGTTTTCTCCCGTTCAGGCTTTACAGACGGTTATTACAGCGGCAAGTTGGGCGTTGATATGTTCGGTATTCGTCGCAAGGACGATGTTACGGCGGCTTCGGGCGTGCTGAAAAAGCTCCAAAAGCTCTATGAGAAAGAGAAAGCCGACAGCGAAATTGATTTTGCGTTCACGGCTGTCAGGGATGAACCGATATCCCTTGCCGCCCGTGCAGGGAATAAAAATGCCTTTGCCGAGGGTGAGATGCCGCAGGAGGCTTTGAACAAGGCGACAACTGCTGAGTCGGTGGAGGCTCAGCTCAGGAAAGTCGGCGGCACGAGATTTGTCTGCCGTGATGTTGATATCGAGCTTGACGACGGTTTGTTTATTCCCGTTTCGGAGATCAACAGACTGCGCCGTGAGGTTATAGAAAAGCTTGATGAAGTCCGTGCCGAGATAAAGAGCTTCACTCCCGAATTTATTCAGCTTAGACCTCATATTTCGGGCAAAAAACGTCTGATATGCCGCTTTGCCGACATTGATAATATTCCCGAAAACTGGGATTATATTGAACAGGTGATAGTGCCGCTCGGCGAGGAAAGAAAGGTTAAAAAATCCCTGCGTGTGAGTGTTGAAGTGCCGAGAGGAATTTTTTCATCAGATGAAAAAATCCTTGAACAGCTAAAAAGCGCAAAGGCTTTCGGAATAATGGAGGCGTGGGCAGGTACGCTTGACGGCGTTGCCCTGATACAAAAGGCAGGTATGAAAGCGAACGCCTTTGTCGGCACAAATGTTTTCAATTCTCTGACGGTAAAAGCTCTCGAAAATATGGGGGTAAACAGGATACTGCTTTCACCCGAGCTTACTCTCTCACAGGCTCAGGCGATCGGCGGAGAAGCTCCTAGAGGGATTTTTGCATACGGCAGACTTCCGCTGATGCTTACAAGAAACTGTCCGCAGAAAAACGGCAAGACCTGCGCCGAGTGTAAACGCACGGGCAGGCTGACCGACCGCAGGGGAATTGAATTCCCGATCGACTGCCATACGGGATGTTCGGAGATACTCAACAGCGTGCCCGTCTATATGGCCGACAGGCTCGGAGAGATAAGAAATATGGATTTTCTGCTCCTGTATTTCACCGACGAGAGCAAGGAAAAAACCGCTTTTGTCATACAGGACTATATCAGGGGCGGCAAACCGAAAGGCGAATTTACGAGAGGACTCTTTTACAGGGGCGTAGAATAAAGCAATCCGCAGAAATTATGAGTTTAATTTCTGCGGATTTTTTTATTTTTTCTTTTTATTAAAAAATGACGGTTTGCGTATTTTTATCTTAGGTTCTGAGGAAACCTCGTCCTCAAAGGCGTCGCTCTTTTTCCAGATATGGACAACGCCCTCATCGTTGAGCAGCTTGATAATGATGATGAGAATAGGTAAGAGGAAAATTCCGAGGAAGCCGAAAAGCTGAGAGCCGATATACATACCCATCAATGTGATGAACGGCGGCAGATCGACCGTTCCTCCGACGATTTTAGGCTCAATGATCTGTCTGACAACATAAATAATGGCATAAATTACGAACAAACCTATTCCGAGTCCGATCCTGCCCGTGATAAGGCTGTAAATGCACCAGGGAACCATAAATGTACCTGTTCCGATAACGGGAAGAATGTCAAGCACGGCGATTATCAATGAAAGCGCAAGGATATTGCCGTCCTTGTAAATACCGATCAGCGACAGAATATTCAGTCCGATGAAAATCTCCGTTCCCGTTATGCAGATGATAAGCGCATAGGATTTTATGAGCTTGGCAAGTGAGGTGAGAACAATTCTCTTTGTTGCCGAGAGCTTTTTCTCGTTTTCCGGCGAGAGCTGACCTTTGATAAATAATACCATTCTGTCGTAATCAATTGCCATAAAGCACGAGGAAACTATTGCGATCATTACGGCAACAAATACGGAGGGTATCTGCTTTGCCGTGCTCCAGATTCCGCTCAGCGGAGTGGATAAGCTTGAGAGGCTGAATTTTTCGCCGCTTGAAGCCTTATCCATAATAAAGCTTGCGATTTCCGCCGCACTCTTTTCTTTCAGTGCGTCAAAGAAAGGAACCATTGATTTTGCGGCCTTTGCTTCCATTCCGTCGGGAAGAAAACGTATCGCATTGAGAGACCATGTCTTGACATTTTCGATCAATGTCGGTATATCGGAAAGCTTTTCCTGAATAAACGCTATCATGCTCTTTATTCCGTCAACGCACTTGACTCCGATAAACGAGATCAATGCCGCAATGATAAAGTACAAAAGAAGTACAAGGAATGTTGTCGTGAGACCTTTTTTTATCTTTGTTTTTCTTGTAATATAATTTGTCGGCTTCTGAACGATGACTGCGATAAAGAAAGCGAACAGAAACGGCGCAAACATTGAAAAGCAGTATTTCAAAAATAAATAAGCCAGTCCGAGTACAATGGCATAGTAGACGATGTTGATAATTCTTTTTCGTCGGAATTCGGCTTTGTCCATAGTATTTTCACTCCCTGTAAATATTAACTCTGTTCTTATTATTGAATATATTATACCATAAAAGAGGATAATGCAAATAAAAAAATGAAAAAATTTAAAAAAACACTTTATTATTTCTTAATTATATGATAAACTAAATCGATATATTGAGATTCTGTTGCTCAAATGCATTACAGGGAGTTGAAAACAATGGATATAGCTGTTTTAGGCTACGGCGTCGTCGGATCGGGTGTTGCGGAGGTTATTTCTCTAAACGAGAAAAAAATCACCGACAAGCTCGGCGGAGAGAGAATAAACGTCAAGTACATTCTCGATCTCAGAAAATTTCCGGGCGACAAAAACGAAGACAAGATAATTGATGATTTCAATATTATCCTCAATGACGGAGATGTTAAGATCGTTGCCGAGGCAATGGGCGGACTTCACCCGGCCTTTGAATTCGTTTCATCCTGCTTAAAGGCAGGCAAATCCGTTGTCACCTCAAACAAGGAGCTTGTCGCCGAAAAGGGCGATATCCTGCTTGAGACGGCAAAGGAAAACAATGTTAATTTTATGTTTGAAGCGAGCGTAGGCGGCGGTATACCCGTTCTTCGTCCGATCATTCAGTGCCTTGCCGGCAACGATATCGACGAGGTTGCCGGAATACTCAACGGCACAACAAATTTCATCCTTTCAAAGATGATCTTTGATTCGATGAGCTTTGAGGATGCTTTGAAGCTGGCTCAGGAAAAGGGCTATGCCGAGAAGGATCCCACCGCCGATATCGAGGGATTTGACGCCTGCCGCAAGATATGTATTCTTGCCGCACTCTGCTTCGGCAGTCACGTTTATCCCAAGACGGTTTACACCGAGGGAATTACAAAGATCACCCTTGAGGACGTAGAATATGTCCGCTCGTGGGGCGGAGTTATCAAGCTCCTCGGCAGGGCGAAGAAAGCGGGCGACAAGATTTCCGCAATGGTTACTCCTGCGCTTGTGAAAAATTCAAGTATTCTTTCCGGAGTCAACGGCGTTTACAATGCCGTTCTTGTTAGGGGAAATGCGGTCGGCGACGTCGCTTTCTACGGTCAGGGTGCAGGAAAGATGGCTACGGCAAGCGCCGTGGTCGGTGATATTATCGACTGCGCTCAGAATATCGGAAAAAATAAGGGCATCGGCTGGAACAAGGCGGCGGACGGAGCTGTTATTGACATCAGCGAGACAGAAACCTCTCTCTATGTCCGTGCTTCGGGCTGTAAGGACAGCTCGCTTGAAAAGGCAAAGGAAATTTTCGGAGATATTACGGTGCTTTCAAGGGACAACGCTCCCGAGGACGAGTTTGCATTCGTTACCCCCGAGGGCAAAGAGGGAGCTCTCAGAGAAAAGCTTGAAAAGCTTGACGGAACAGAGCTTCTCTCGGTTATCAGAACAGTTAATTATTGATAAAGTGGTGAAATAATTTATGGGACTTATTGTTCAGAAATTCGGCGGCAGCTCTGTCGCCAACACGGAGCGTGTCATGAACGTTGCGAAGATCGTAACAGACACCTACAAAAAAGGAAATGACGTTGTCGTAGTCGTATCCGCACAGGGAGACACAACGGACGACCTCATCGCCAAGGCAAAGGAGATCAGCTCTCACAATTCAAAGAGAGAGATGGATATGCTTATGGCGGCAGGCGAGCAGATTTCAATCGCTCTGCTTGCAATGGCGATCGAGGAGCTCGGCTGTCCTGCGATATCGCTGCTTGGCTGGCAGGCAGGCTTCCGCACCAATTCCGTATATTCGGCGGCAAGAATCAAAAAGGTTGAGGCAAACCGAATAAGGACGGAGCTTGACAACAGAAAGATCGTTGTTGTCGCAGGCTTCCAGGGAATCAACAAGTATCAGGATATGACAACCCTCGGCAGAGGCGGATCCGACACAAGCGCAGTTGCCATTGCGGCGGCACTCAATGCGGACAGATGCCAGATCTTTACAGATGTTGACGGCGTTTACACCGCCGATCCCCGTAAGGTCAAGGACGCACGCCGACTTGAAGAAATAACATATGACGAGATGCTTGAGCTTGCAACCCTCGGAGCGCAGGTTCTTAACAACCGTTCGGTTGAAATGGCAAAAAAATATAATGTTGAGCTTGAAGTTATTTCGAGCCTTAACCCGATTCCGGGAACAATCGTAAAGGAGACCACTAAAATGGAAAAAATGTTAGTCAGAGGCGTTACAAAGGATAAGGACGTTTCAAGAATTTCAATCGTAGGCGTTGAGGACGTTCCGGGAATTGCATTCAAGATCTTTTCTCAGCTTGCAAAGCACAACATAAACGTTGATATCATTCTCCAGTCCGTAGGACGTGACGGAACAAAGGATATCGCTTTCACAGTCAGCACGGCTAACGAGGAAGAGGCGGTTGAGTGCGTTAAGTCTCTCCCGTTCATCGGCGGCGCAAAGGTAGTCAGCGACAATTCGGTTGCCAAGGTTTCCGTAGTCGGTGCAGGTATGGAGACTCACCCCGGCACAGCTTCAAAGATGTTTGAGGCTCTCTACGGCAAGGGAATCAACATTCAGATGATCTCAACCAGCGAGATTAAGATATCCGTTCTCATCGACGAGGATGACGCAGACAAGGCTGTTTCTGCTGTTCACGACGCTTTCTTCGGAAACGATTGATGA
>JAEDFL010000014.1 GCA_016292785.1 Clostridiaceae bacterium
GAGACGATTGCTCTTTTAATCAAACACTAATAATATAATTTGAGGATAAACTTATGAAACTACACTACATGGGAAAATATAATCTTGATCCCGAGTCATTGCCGCACGGAGAGCATATGCCGTCGGCGGTGCCGTTCAGGGAGGCCAAAGACTCAAAGCAGTTGGCTGTTATTGCGAACATCGGCGCTGTTTTAATTATGATCTTGCTTGCGATCCCTGCGGCAATAAGATACCGTGCTTTTTACGGCGGTTTTTCTCTTGAGGATTTCCCGGATTTGTTTTTGGGATTGTTCGTCGGAGCTGTAATTTCTCTCGTCACCGTTTTTCCGCATGAGCTTCTTCACGCCGTTTGTTTTAAAAAAGATGTCTATCTTTACACCAATCTGAGGCAGGGCTTGGTTTTCGTCATCGGCACGGAGACGATGAGCAAATTCCGTTTTGTCTTTATGTCCGCCCTGCCGAATGTTGTGTTCGGTGTTGTTCCCTACATTCTCGGAATGATTTTTCCGAATCTTGTGTGGCTGTTAAGCTTCGGAATCCTTGCCGTCGGAATGGGTGCAGGCGATTATTACAACATATTCAATGCGCTCACTCAGATGCCTAAGGGCGCAAGGACATATCTTTATCAGTTCAATTCCTACTGGTACATTCCGTAAAACTCAAAAAAATTGCCCGAACGGTCATTTGCGTTAATGCAAAGCCGCCGGGCAAATTTTTATTTAACAATTAGATTTACTTGAATGATTTTCCGGGTTTTATTTAACCATATCGTCAACCAAGTCAAGATATTCACCGACAAGGAATGATCCGATATGCTTGCCTGCCGAGAGAACTTCATCGGAAGTGCCTTCGCCGATGATGTGACCCATAAACGCAAAGTTATTATCGGTTAAAACATAGCCGATAGCGTCATTTGCAAGGCATACGGCATAAACGCTTACGCCGTCAACCGAATTTGCAAGGCTGTCGTACTGCCATTCGGTACCGTCCCAGCTGGTGCCGCCGATTATATCTGCGCCCCAGAAAACCTCGGGATAGAACTCACCGGGGAAGAGTGCAAAGCCGACCTTGTGACCGAATTCAACATAGCCGATTTCGGACGACATAACAGGCTCGCCGTTTTCATCATAATACACGGTGTTATTAACAAGCTTTGTTTCACAGGCGAGAACGAGTATGCTGTTCTCGGAGCTTACCATAATATCCTTATGCTTTGCGTTAAGGATCGGGTCAAGCTCAACGGAATAGTCGGCCGCAACAATGAGCTTTGCAAAATTCTCTCCCAGCTCCTTAGTCGATGCACCCCAGGCTTCATATTCATCCATACCGGTGGTGTCGCCGACAATATTATCCCTCGAAAGCTGTCCGACAGCACCCTGAAGCATCATAAAGTTGCCACCGGTGTTTTCTTTGATATACTGATCCAGATAATAGATATAGTCGGAGCCGACCAGATTATGGCTTGCGCTGAATGATGTAGGATGACAGCTTATATCAGAGATATATGTTACCTCACTGCCGCTGTCGGGTACAAAGTAAAGGCTCGCAATTTCGGGAATATCTTCCTTTGAAACAAGTCCGCGCTTATCTTCAATAAACTCGCTTGCGTCGATTGATGAAAAATACATTGAGCCTGCTTCAGCATCGGCAAAAGCTTCCTTAATGGCAAGAATCGACTGCTCAATAAAATACTGCTTGAAGTATGTAGGAGCCTCAAGGAAAGGAAGCTCGTCAAAAATCTGATACTTGTTGTTGAGTCCGTTTGCAAAGAGCTTATAGAAGAACTCCGTACTTACGCCCTGAGTATCAAGACCGGAATGGCAATGGGTTGCCGTGATGTTAATGCTTGCAACGTCAATATTGTTTGCTTTGCAATATTCAAGCACACCGGCTCTGATTGAACGTACGTCTGTTGACGTAACGCCGAGAGAGTCGATAACGCCGAGTACAACTGCGCCCTCGCCGCTGTTATCGTCAATTACGGTTACTCTGATTCTCTGGTCGTCATAAACGCCGACAGCTTTTTTGTTCATAAGGTCACGGCCGATATAGTATGAGCCGTTTTCAACGTCCTCGGGAATAATACTGCGGCTTGCGTAGCCGAGGCTCCAGTAATTGCCGTCACCTGCGGAAGTCTGATAAGTGCTGCGTCCGGGCAGGAAGTTTTCGCCGCCATAGTTGTCAATCGTATCCCAGCCCGCCGGATCGGGATAAACGTTGCAAATCGACTTTACGAGCTTTTCAACAACGATGTTAAGAACATTGTAAAGCACCTTTGTCAGGTTGGCAAGAAATGTGTCAAATGAATCCAGCGGTGCAAGTCCTGCAAAAATCGAGTTTACATCGGGTAATTCAAACGAAAAATCGTAATCGTATTCCACGGTTTCGCTTTGCACCTTGGGTTCGGCTTTATACTCAACAGCCAAAGCTCCGGCACTGCAAACCGATAACATCAGCGCAAGACACATAAACAATGAAATGAATCTTTTTACATATCGCTTCATATTAAAACCTCCTAAAGCAATTTAACATATTATACTAATTTTAAACGAATAAATCAATACTTTTTCGCACAATAGCAAAATTATAGTATAATCAAAACAGATTTAATGAAAAGGTTTGCGGTTTGATGTTTATTTTTTTGCTTTATAGTGCTATAATGACAAAGGAACAGCCTAAAAGTGGCGAAAAAATGTAAGAGTGCAAGTACATATTTTTATAAGTTCAATTCCTATTTGTACATTACATCAGCAAAGAAAAATCGGAGAGATATCTATGACCTTCACAACCGAAAGGCTTATTCTCCGTCCGTGGGAGGAAGCGGACGCAGAGAGCTTATATGAATACGCAAGGGATCCGAGAGTCGGTCCGATTGCAGGCTGGCCTGTTCACACAAGCGTTGAAAACAGCCTTGAAATAATCAAAAACGTGCTGTCCGCTCCCGAAACCTATGCCGTCTGTCTGAAAAGCGACAACAAGGCGATCGGCAGTATCGGTCTTATACCGCCAATGCAGTCCCACACCGAAGCGGCGGAGGACGAGGTGGAGATCGGTTATTGGATCGGCGTTCCTTTCTGGGGCAACGGCTATATCCCCGAAGCCGTCAGAGAAATGCAAAGACACGCATTTGAGGATCTGGAATACAATGCAATGTGGTGCGGTTACTACGACGGAAACGAGAAATCAAAACGCTGTCAGGAAAAATGCGGCTTCAAATATCATCACACGGAAAAGGATAAACCGTGCGACCTGATGGGAGATGTCAGAACCGAGCATTTCACATATCTGACAAAGGAGCAATGGATTTCAGATGAGCAAATATGACGCCTTGTGGAATCGGATAAAAGAGAACGGCACGGACAGCTTTGCGCTGAGCTTCGGCGAGATCGAAAAATTGCAGGACTGCCGATATACCATTCTTTCCTGACCTGTAAAAAGGAGCTGACGAAATACGGCTACAAGGTCGGAAAAATTTCTATGAAAGCTCAGAGTGTGAGCTTTGAAAAATTACAATAATCCTGCCGCAAGGCTTGATTATAAATTATTATTTTTTAAGGAGATTGCTGTTTGAAGAAAAACAACACCTCGGAGATTGTAGCATAACCGGGAGGTTTGCGTAAATACAGTCTCGCACAAGCCTCCCCGTATTGAAGTCAACAATCATCAGGAGGAAAAACAATGAGTACAAATGACTGCATCATACGTTTAGAAAGAAAAGACGAACACCGAGAAATCGAAAATCTTGTCAGGGAGTCCTTTTGGAATGTTTACCGCCCCGGCTGTCTTGAGCATTATGTGCTTCACACGCTCAGGGACGACGAGGCTTTTGTGCCCGAGCTTGATTTTGTTATGGAGAAGGACGGCAGTCCGATTGGTCAGAATGTTTTTGTAAAAGCAAAAATTCAGTCCGATGACGGCAGAGAAATTCCGATCGTAACAATGGGACCTATTTGCATCACTCCCGAGCTGAAACGAAAGGGCTACGGCAAAAAACTGCTGGATTATTCGCTTGAAAAAGCCGCTGAAATGGGCTTCGGTGCGGTGTGCTTTGAGGGCAACATCGACTTCTACTGCAAAAGCGGTTTCACCTTTGCGAGTAAATTCGGTATCAGATATCACGGTTTACCGGAGGGCGCAGACTCGTCGTTCTTCGTTTGCAGAGAGCTGATTCCCGGATACCTTGACGGAATAACGGGCGAATACGCCACTCCTCAGGGATATTTCGTTGATGAAGCCGCCGCCGAGGAATTTGACAAAGCTTTTCCCCATAAGGAAAAATTAAAGCTTCCCGGTCAGCTTTTCTAAACGCAAATTCAGGAGCTTAACGCTTCCTGCGAAAAAGGCTCTCACCTCCGTTTTTTCCGGCGGTGCAGAGCCTTTTGGCATATTTACAATAAAATATATCTTTCTATTTTTAATTTAATGTGATATAATCTTTAAAAAAGAGAGAGGACGAATCAAATTGAATACCAAAATCAAAAGAATAATCGGCGCAGTTATGGCTCTTGTAATGCTTATGTCGTTTGCTCTGCCTGTCTCGGCGGCAGAAAGCGAAGATCAGCAAGTATTCGAGCACGAGATGCCGGAGCTTAAAGAATACGGCTTTGCGGACTCTGACGGAGTGAAAATCGAATACGGTATTTACGGCGATCTTGAAGCCGAGCCGCTTGTGCTTCTCCCCTGCAACGGCAACGATATGCACAATTTTGACAGCAACGTTCTGCCTGAATTGGCAAAGCATTTCAAGGTTATTGCGATCTCTCCGAGAGGCTGCGGAAACTCCGACCGCGGAGAGGGAAAGCTCACCTTTGAGGTAGAAAGCAATGATCTTGTGAACGTTCTTGACTTTCTCGGCATTGAAAAAGCTCATATTTTCGGCTTCAGCGACGGCGCAAATCTCGGCTATGTTTTCACCGTTGAGCATCAGGAGCGTGTACTCTCCCTGATAGCAATGAGTGCAAATATAAATATGTGGGGCACGAAGCCCTCAAGTGAAATAGGAATTATTTTTTCCTATATATATCTGTCGATCAGGGCATTTATAACAAAGGATCCTGCCGATGCGCTCAAGCGTGACATTGAGGGTATGATGGTAGGTCAGCCGAACCTTACATACCGTGATCTTGAAAAGATAAGCGTACCTGTTTTCAATATCTACGGCGAGCATGATATGATAAGGCGTGTTCACTCAAAGCTCATCACCAAACATTCGGGCGCAAGGGAGCTTATGGTCAAGGGCGGCGGTCACTCATCATGCTTTAATTATACCGATTCAATTCTTCTTCCGAACATACTGGACTTCTATAATTCCCTGTAAATATAAAATCAGGCTTTTATGAACAAAAAATATTAAATTTTCGTTTTTACTCTTGATTTAATTCCACGATTGTATATAATTATTATAAGACTTTTTGGAGGTTAGGTATGGAAGAGAATAAAAAAAAGCAGTTTGACAGAATTGATGAGCTGTTGAATGATACATCGGCAGAGAACAGAATTAAGTTCGATACACCTCAAAGCAACGAGCCGACTATCAACACGGACGACGATGCGTTAAATTCACTTTTCGCTAATCCGACGCAGGAGACTCAGCCTATTGAAGATGCGTCACCCGTCAATGACGTTCCCGTTCAGAGCGTGACCGAGGACGAAGATGAGGACGAGGAAAGCGAAGAAACCTCAGTCTGCATTATTGATGAAACGGCAACTACGGTTGAGCTGACGGAGGACTCCGCCGTTTATCAGAACAACTCTGTTGACGAAGCAGGCATACAGGCAAAAAAAGCTCCAAAACAGAAGGTCAAGTTCAACGCTTTGCAGATTGTTTTGATGTGCGTTGTCGGCGTTGTACTTCTTTGGTGCATAGCTTTCACGGTTGACCACACTCTTGCCGCTCAGGGCTACTCACCGGTTTTCTGTGTAGAAACTCAGAAATATGAGGACGGAAGTGCAAACTACACCGGTCTCGGCTACAAGATCCAGTTTCGCTTTGATTCCGGTGACAATCTCACTCAGAAATGTGTACCGATCTGGCAGGACGGTCCGAACGACATCGCCGACAAGCAGGAAAGCGGAGCTTCGTTCCAATAACAATTCAATAAAAAAATTGCCGTGTTCAGCGCAGAAAAATCTGTGCCGGACACGGCTTTTATCAATCCTTTTTTGACACTTCCCTGATATATTCACGGAAGAAGATTACGCTTTCTTCAAGCGCAGAAATCGGGCAACGCTCATTTGTAGCGTGGGTAGTCAGGAACAGGCTGACCGAAACATTGAACGGTGCATAACGCAGGATATTGTCGCAGATCTCGCCGTAGTAGTGCGAATCCGTTCCGCCCATTACGAGGTACGGAGTGACGGCAACATCATTCGGATGAAGTCCCTCCTCTACCCTGCGTATGGCATTGAACGCCCTTGAATTTGTCGGTGAAAACTTCGTTGCCTCTTTCTCGCCCGATCGCTCGATCTCAATATCCTTGTAGCGAATGTGCTTTCTGAGGTGCTTTTCAACGTCATCTATCGAGTCGCCGGGAAGCGGACGGACATTGACCGTTACGCTCGGACGCTGTGGAAGAACATTCGGAGCAGGACTTCCCTCGCACATCGAAACACTCTGGATCGTCCTGACCATACTTGCCGATTCGGGAATAGATTTAAGAATCAGCTTAATAAGAGGTTTAAGCAAAGGAAGATTGCACATCACAATTCTGCCGAGATAGCTCGCACGTCTGCCGACCGTTTCAAACAGCTCCGAAAGAAACGGAAGCAAATGTGACTTGAACTGATGATTTTCGATATCCTTGATTGTATTTGCAAGCTTCGCCATACCCGAATGTTTGGGAGCCGCCGAAGTGTGACCTCCCTTATCGTGGAGGGTGATCTTCATATCGACATAGCCCTTTTCCGCAACACCGATTGCGGCGATATAGGTGTGGATCAAGCCCTTTATGTCAAGACGGATAAGCGCACTGCCCTCGTCCATAACGCTGTCAAGGTGAACTCCCCTCGATTTGAGCAGCTCGACGATATCCTTTGCACCCGAATCAATCGGTGAAACAATTTCCTCGTTGTGACCGAAGCAGAGATAAACGTCTCTCTCCGGCTGAAAGCCCTCAGCCATAAGTGATTCGACCGCTTCCATAACGCAGATGAGGTGGTTTTTCATATCCAAAGCGCCTCTGCCCCAGATAAACTCACCGTCAATATGACCGCTGAATGCGTCGTACGTCCAGTCGTCTTCCGTTCCCTCCGCAACGGGAACAACGTCCTGATGTGAAAGCAGAGCCATAGGTTCAAGCTCGGGATTCTTGCCTTTCCATATATAAATAAGGCTTGCGTCGGAGACTTTTTCCTTGACCGTGTTCTCCCTGATGAGAGGATAGGTCTCGTCGAGATATTGATGAAACTTTTCAAACTCGTCCCAATCGACCTCGTCCTTGCTTGCCCTTGAAACGGTTTTGAACTTGATCGCACCCGAAAGATGCTCGGCAACCTTCATCTCGTCAATATCTACGTCGCCGATTTTAACCCCGTCAACCTTTTTGGGCTTAAAAAATATTGCTCTGATGAGCGTAACCGCAACAAACAAAGCAAACAATACAAGTATAATTTTCCACCACATAGCTATACCAAACCTCCCAAAATACGTCGTAAAGTTTACCATAATGACAAAAAATTGTCAATACGCACAAATTAAATATTTTCAAAAAAGAGAAGCACGTCCTTGTCTTTCTTTTTTCTGAATTTATTCGTCCCGTTATTGTCTAAAGTGTCTAAAAATACGGTTATTTGCCCTGAATTTATACCTTTTGTTAGTAGATTATGCACATAGCACAAAAACGTATAAGTAAAACTGCACAAATTAAGTATAATTTATTTGTGCAAAACGCTTGACAAATTCCAGGTGCGGTGCTATAATATGCTTGCAAAATAAAAAAGAAAGGAATGAATGACTTATGGCAAACAATATGTATTATGTTGCAGAGGAAAAGTTATTGAACGAGATCGCAAAGGAAAAGAAGTTTTCATTCCGCGCTATCTTGAAGCTTCTGACGGCTAACGCTATCTCAAGGAAGTTTTAAGAAAGTCGGCTTTTGCGAGCCGTTTAATACTAAAACCTCTTATGCCCGAAAAAACGTCATGCGGATTGCACCCGACATCATAACGATGCCGAACCCGTAAATCACGGATTTAATAATGACGCAGAAGGCAAAAGTTCAGATTGTCCGAAAAGGTTTTTCTCCTTCCTTTTCGGGCAATTTTTTTGCTTTTCTCCCCTTTTAAAAGTTCACAAAATATTAACAGCGCAATGTATTGACATATTTTGTAAAGCGGAATATAATGTTGAATATCGTACATTTTATTATCAGAAAAGCGGTGAGTTTATGAATAAAACCGTTCACAAGGAATTGCGGTCGCTCTCCCATTTAATCTTCAGAACGATCGAAAATCGCTCCAACAAGAAAAAGATTGAATCAATGTCGGGCAACAACGGCTGTATTATCGGCTATCTTTCGGATAACAGAGAGAGGGACGTTTTCCAGAGGGATCTCGAAAAGGAATTCGGAATTACCCGTTCCACAGCGTCCAAGGTTGTCAACCTGATGGAGCAAAAGGGACTTGTGGAAAAACGGAGCGTTTCATACGACGCAAGGCTGAAAAAACTGGTTCTGACCGAAAAATCCGAAGCCATAGCTCACCTGATGAGCGACGATATGGCAAAGCTTGAAAGCGTGCTGACGGACGGATTTTCGGAATCTGAGCTTGATACTCTTTACAGCTACATCGACAGAATGAAAAACAATCTCAAAAAATACAAACCAAGCCAAAAGGAGGAAAACTGAAATGCACACCTTAAAAAGGCTTATGCAGTGCATCAGGGAGTATAAGCTCCCGTCGCTGTTAAGTCCGCTCTTTATCACGGGCGAAGTTGTTATTGAATGTTTCATTCCGTTTATAACGGCTCAGCTTATTGACGGAATTGAACGCGGAAGCGGAATAGATGTCATCGGCGGTTACGGTCTGAAGCTTGTTATACTTGCCGTGTGCTCGCTTGTCTGCGGCGCTCTTGCGGGACATTTCTGCGCCGTGGCGTCCTGCGGATTTGCAAAAAATCTCAGGCACGATCTTTTCTATGCTGTGCAGAATTATTCTTTCTCAAATATTGATAATTTCTCCTCATCGAGCCTTGTTACAAGGCTGACAACCGACGTCACAAACGTGCAGAACTCATATATGATGATAATCAGAACGGCGCTGAGAAGCCCTCTGATGCTCATTTTTTCCATCATTATGACGATCCGGATCAGCCCTAAGCTGACAACGGCTTTCATCGCACTTGTGCCGTTTATTACGGCAGGACTTATTTTGATGCTAAAAATGGTTATGCCGCTCTTCAAGCAGATTTTCAAGCGTTACGACGCATTGAACAATTCCGTTCAGGAAAACGTTGCGGCTATCAGAGCAGTCAAATCCTTCGTCCGTGAGGACTACGAAAACAAAAAATTCTCCAAGGCTTCCGACAATGTTTGCATGGATTTCACCAAGGCGGAAAAGCTCATGGCGTTCGGCAATCCCCTCGTTTCGGCGGCAATTTACGTTATCATGCTCATAGTATTCTATTTCGGCGCAAAGATAATTGTCACCTCCGGCGGTACGGAGCTTGAGGTTGGCGGTCTTTCCTCGATACTGACCTACGGTATGCAGGTGCTTATGAGCATGCTTATGGTAACAATGACAATAGTTATGATCTCCATGTCCTTTGCTTCGGCAAGCCGTATTGTTGAGGTTCTCGACGAGGAAAGCACGATTCAGAATCCCGAAAATCCCGTTTTCGAGGTCAAAGACGGGTCGATCGACTTTGAAAATGTCGATTTCTCCTATTCGGAAAAGGCGGAGATCCACACCCTGCGTAACATCAGCTTCCATATTGATTCGGGTGAAACAATCGGCATTATCGGCGGCACGGGCAGCAGTAAAACGACTCTCATTCAGCTTATCTCAAGGCTTTACGACGTCGGCTCGGGCAGCGTAAAGGTGGGCGGAACAGATGTCCGTGATTACGATATTCAAACGCTGCGTGACGCTGTTTCCGTAGTTCTTCAGAAAAATGTTCTTTTCTCAGGCACGGTCAAGGAAAATCTTCGCTGGGGCGACAAGGAGGCAACGGACGAGGATATCGTCAGGGTTTGCCGACTTGCACAGGCAGATGAATTTATCGAGCAGATGCCCGACAAATACGACACATATATTGAGCGCGGCGGAACAAACGTTTCGGGCGGTCAGAAGCAAAGGCTGTGTATCGCCAGAGCCTTGCTCAAAAAGCCGAAGATACTTATTCTTGACGACTCGACAAGTGCGGTTGACACCAAGACAGACGCATTGATAAGGAAGGCTTTGCGTGAAGAAATTCCGAACACAACAAAGCTTATCATCGCACAGCGTATTTCCTCCGTTCAGGACGCAGACAGAATTATCGTCCTCAACAACGGTGAGATTAACGGAATCGGCACGCACGACGAGCTGATGGAAAACAACGAAATTTACCGTGAGGTATATGATTCTCAGACAAAGGCAGGTGATTTTGATGCCTAATCCTATGCCTAAAGGAAAGAAATCCCCGATGGCGGGAATGAAATCGGGCGCAAAAAAAGGTACGTTCAAGAGGATATTAAAAACCCTTTTCAGCGAGTACAAGACACCGCTTCTGTTCGTATTCGTCTGCATAATCCTCTCTACCCTTGCAGCAACTACCTCGAACCTGTTCCTGAACAATCTTATCCGTGAAATAAAGCTCGGACTTGACTCCGGCTGGGATTCGGCTCTGCCAAGCATCTTGAAAATCATCGGCGTTATGGCAGGTATCTATCTTATCGGCGTTATTGCCGCATTCTTCCAGGCAAGAATAATGGCTGTCGTTACTCAGGGCTTTCTGAACAAAACCCGAAAAGCTATGTTCGGCAAGATGGAAAAGCTTCCGATCAGATACTTTGACACACACCCTCACGGCGATATTATGTCCTACTACACAAACGATATCGACACTCTGCGCCAGCTTATTTCACAGGCAACGCCTGCACTTATCCAGTCTGCTCTGACGGTTATTATCCTCGTCGCCTATATGCTTTACCTGAGTGTATGGATGACCTTGATCGTATTCGGTGCAGTCGCTCTGATGATGATCGTCGTCAAGACCATTGGCGGAAATTCGGCAAAATTCTTTATCCGCCAGCAGAAGGCTCTCGGCAAAACCGAGGGCTACATCGAGGAAATGATGAGCGGTCAGAAGGTGGTCAAGGTATTTAACCATGAGGAGGAAAGCTGCAAGGATTTTGACCGTATCAACGGTGAGCTTTTCAAGGAAGCCTCAAAAGCCAACAGCTTTGCAAACATTCTTATGCCGATCATGGGCAATATAGGCAACATTCTTTATGTTTTTCTTGCTTTTGTCGGCGGTCTGCTCATTCTCTCCCCCAATGTTCAAAATCTTTCGCTGTCAGGTCAGGCGCTCACCGTTGCGGTCGTTGTTCCGTTCCTGAATATGACACGCCAGTTCACCAACAACATCAGTCAGATCTCTCAGCACATCAACAGCATCGTTATGGCTCTTGCCGGTGCGGACAGAATTTTTGAGCTTATGGACGAAAAACCGGAGGTTGACGACGGTTATGTTACGCTCGTCAATGCAAAAGAGGTTGACGGCAAGCTCGTTGAATGTGAGGAAAGAACAGGTACATGGGCGTGGAAGCATCCTCACGAGGACGGCACAGTCACATATACAAAGCTTATGGGCGATGTGCGTATGGAGAATATGGACTTCGGATACACTCCGGAAAAGATCGTTCTTCACGATATAACTCTCTATGCCGAGCCGGGACAAAAGGTTGCTTTTGTCGGCGCAACGGGCGCAGGCAAAACAACAATAACAAATCTTATCAACAGGTTTTACGATGTTGCGGACGGCAAGATCCGCTATGACGGCATCAATATAAACAAGATCAAGAAGGATGATCTTCGTCATTCGCTCGGAATAGTTCTTCAGGATACCACCCTTTTCACAGGCACGGTAATGGAGAACATCCGCTACGGCAAGCTTGACGCAACGGACGAGGAATGTATTGCCGCCGCAAAGCTTGCAAATGCGGACGAATTTATCCGTATGCTCTCCGACGGCTACGACACCATGCTCACCTCAAACGGAGGCAACCTCTCTCAGGGACAGCGTCAGCTGCTTGCAATCGCAAGGGCAGCGGTTGCCGATCCTCCGGTTATGATACTCGACGAGGCGACCTCCTCCATAGACACGAGAACAGAGGTAATCGTTCAAAAAGGTATGGACGCTCTGATGAAAGGCAGAACGGTATTCGTAATTGCTCACAGGCTCTCGACAATTCAGAATTCAGATGTTATAATGGTACTTGAACAGGGACGCATTATCGAGCGTGGCAACCATGACAGCCTGATCGCCCAGAAGGGCAAGTATTACCAGCTCTACACGGGTGCATTTGAGCAAAACGCCTGAAAAAAGTCAGCGTTTCACGCTCGGCGGAATAGCCTGCGCTTTTCGGCTCAAGCTATTTCTGACTGAAATATAAAGAAGTGATTTGAATGGCAGGAGTTTATTTTGTTCTGAGTGTGATAACAGACCTCCTGATAACGTATTTCTGCAAGCTCGCAACCGACTGGGGCGATATATGGAAGCCGCTTTTGCTTTTGCCGGCAATATACATCGGCTTTCTAATACTCCATCTGATCGGTTTCTGCCTGTATTCGTTCACAACGGACGAAAATTACACCGACAATATTCATAATTCCTACCGCCGTGTTCTGCTCTCAAGTCTGAAGCTTTTCCTGAAAACAGCGAAGGTTCGTGTTCACACCGACGGTGCCGAGCTTGTTCCCGACGACGGAAAATTCCTGCTCGTTTCCAACCACATATCGGTTTTTGATCCGGCGATAACGATCACGGCTCTGGAAGATAAAAATCTCGCCTTTGTCGCAAAGAAAGAGCTTTTCGGCGTGTTCGCCGCAGGAAAATATCTTGCCAAATCCGGTTGCGTCGGGCTTGACCGTGAAAACGACCGTGAGGCGGTCAAGGCAATAAACAAGGCGGCGGACAACATCAAAAACGGAGTTTGTGCAATGGGCATTTACCCCGAGGGATATGTCAACAAAAATCCCGGCACGCTTCTGCCTTTCAGAAACGGAGCCTTCAAGATTGCCAAGAAAGCCAAGGTTCCGATAGTTGTGTCAGTTGTCCGAAACACGAGAGAGGCAAACAAAAATATGTTCAAGCGTCATTCCGACGTCTATCTGAAAATTATAAAGGTCATACCGTATGACGACATCGCCAATCTCAAGACGAACGAGATCGGAGATATTGTATATAAAATAATGATTGATGAAATTTAGTAAGAAGGTTATTTTATGATTAAAGAAGATGCAGAAAAACAAATTAAAGAAGCATTTCCGTACAGGCTTGAGCTTCACGCTCACACCTCACCTGCCAGCAGATGCTCACAGGTAAGTCCCGAAGATGTTATTACAATCTTTCACAACGCAGGCTATGACGGAATTGCGATAACAAATCATTTCTATGAGAAGCCCGACAAGGATGAGTTTCTGAAAATATACCGTGACGATTTTCTCAAGGCATACGAAACAGGCAAAAAGCTCGGTATGAAGGTTTATCTCGGTGCGGAGCTGAGATTTGTCAACGAAAATGACAACGACTACCTGCTTTACGGCTTTGAGCTTGACGAGCTCGAGAAAATGTACTCCCACATAAGCGGCACTCTTGAGGATTTTGTCAGGGATTTCAAGACCGACAGTATGTTCCTTTTGCAGGCTCACCCGTTCAGGAACGATATGGAACGGGGTTTTGAACAGTTTCTTGACGGTGTGGAGGCTTTCAATATGCACCCTAACCACAATTCAAGGGTTGCTCTTGCAATGAAGTATGCCGACGAGCACGGCAAGATTGCCACGGCCGGAACGGACTACCACCACATCGGTCACGATAATCTCTGCGCCACAAGATCGTCCGTCCTCCCCGAAAACGAAGCCGAACTCGTTTCCCTGCTCAGAAGCGGCAACTTTATTTACGAGATTTCGGGCAAGGTCGTAGTGTGAACAAATCAATAATATGCGAAGCTGTTGCGATAAGTGACAGCTTCGTTTTAATGTAAGTGTGCAGCTTTATCTTAATTTGTGCCAAACACCGCCTTTCGGCATATCCTGTTAATAGGCAAATGCCAAAAAACGGCAGTCTGTTTCAGACCGCCGAAAGGAGCTAATCAAATTGAATAACCATCCATATGACAGCCGTCAAAAGGCGCCTATGGGTTTCAATCGCTGTGCCGCTTCGGGCATTCAAACCGGCACCATGTCCGCCCTGCCCGAAAATCCGGTTGTGACAATGGCATATGTCCCGTTCCAGACAGACACAACGACCTACGATGAAATGCAGGCGCTTAAAGCAGGCACTCTCTTTCCCGTCCTCGACAAGCCGTTCAAGGGACGTGGTATGAGATGAACAGAGCAAGGCTTTTAAAACAGATAGACGCCGTTCAGTTCGCAATGTGGGAGCTTCACCTCTATCTTGACACTCACCCCGACGATCTGAGCGCACTTGCGCTTTACAAAAAATACGAGGAGCAGAACGAAAAGCTCGTTGCCGAATTTGAGGAGCAATTCGGTCCGCTCTATTCAAATTCCGACCCCGGCGTATCATGGCTCAAAAATCCGTGGCCGTGGGACATAGGGGGAAATTATTGATGTTTGTTTATGAAAAGAAATTACAGTATCCCGTCAAAATCACTACGCCAAACCCCAAGTACGCAAGCATAATTATATCCCAGTACGGCGGTGCTGACTGCAAAAGGATATATTTTTGAATTTACATAATATTTTCTTGACAACATTTTTTTGCTGATTTATAATACTTCCCGTTGAGTTTTGTAAAAAACACACGGAAGGATGAAAAAAGATGAAAAGAAGATTATTTTGCGAACTCAGTCCGACTTGCTACAAGATTTCTATCGAAAAAGAGATTGCCGTAAGATTTGTTAAAGATCTTTTCAGCAAAGAAAAAATTGCAAAGACAAAAGGCGATACTCTGCCGAATATTGTTAAATGTCATTCGTCCGTACTTGTCAGACGACTTCATGGCGTTGATCTGCAGCTTCAGGAAAACAAGGTTACTAACATCCGTCTTTCCTGCGAGCAAATCAACGGTATTGTCGTCAAGCCGGGCGAGACTTTTTCTTTTTGGCAAACCTCAGGCAGACCTACCGCTAAAAAGGGCTACAAGCCCGGACTGACTATCGGCAATAACACCCTCGGAGCTGCCGTTGGCGGCGGCCTTTGCCAAATGGCTAATATGGTTCATTTTCTTGTTTTAAATTCACCGCTTGAGGTTACGGAGCTTCATCATCACACAGACGCTCTGTTCCCCGACGAAAGGCGCCGTGTTCCGTTCGGTACGGGAACATCGGTTTCTTATAACAATGTTGATTACCGTTTCAAGAACAATCTTGATCAGGACGTTCAAATCCTTGTTTGGATTGAAAACGGCGAGCTTTGCGGTGAGCTGAGAAGTGAAAAGCCTTTTGAATACCGCTATAAGCTCGTTGAAGAAAATCACCACTTTGCAAAAGAGGGAGAAGATTATTTCCGTATATCTCAAGTTTACCGTCTGGTCATTGACAAGGAGACCGGCGAAACAGTCCGAAAAGAGCTTGTGTTGGATAATCATTCGAGAGTAATGTACGATCACTCCCTGATCCCCAAGGAGCAAATTTCCAATGATTGAGACAGTTCGGAAGCTTAAAATGTTCTCGACTATCCTGAGCGTGTCGCTTTCATAATAAACATACACCGTTGTTTGCCCCATTGTTGATCGTTTTACTTTTAACAAAAAGCGGAAAACAAAATTGTCACGGTTTGTATCGGTATAAAAAATCTGTTGCGGTTTTCTGCAACAGATTCTTTATTTACAGGCTGTTTATTATTTCATCGACAATCGGCGAAGGATCAATTACATTGCCGAAAATTCGGTCAAGCTTTCTTTCCTCAAGCTCCGCCTCTTTCAGAGATTCAAACGCTTCGTTCATCAGCGATCGGTAAGCCTTCATTGTAAAATTCAGCCTGTTTTTGAAAAGCTCCCTGTCCTTTGAATGGAAACGTTCGGCATAAACCTTTCGTTCCTTTTTCGGTGCGATACGGTGATAATATTTCGAGGAAAAAACTCCGAATTTAAGCTCGGGAATGATAATATGCTCGACCGTTTCCGAATCAAGGGAGCAAACACAGCTTACAACATCATATCCCGAGCCGAGGGCATATCGTCTGAGCCTGTCAACAATAAGGCTTGATACCGCACCCGTTTTATCGGCAATAACGGCAAGTCTTTCACAACTGTCAAAGGCTTTCATATTTAATTCCACACCGTCGGAGGTGACGCAGGAAACAAATTTTTTTGTTTCTGTCCCTACCCTGCCTTGCAGGGTTCCGCCGCATCTTTTCCACAGGCGTGAAGAATATTCGATCACCTTTCCTACATCTGTGCTTTGTAAATCAATACGGAGCATATCGTCCCTTATACTGTTCGCAGCAGTCAGAAATCTTTGACAGCGTTCAAGCTTTTTTCTGCGAGAGGCGAGGCAAATATGTAACAAATCAAGTGAAATTTTTTCTGAAAAAATTTCATCGAGATTAAAAAAATTTTTTGCTTTTTCTGTCTCTTTTTTGCTCAGAAAATTTTCGTCCGCAATCAAAAAATTTTTTTCGGCGCAGAAAATTCCGAAACATTTTTCCCAAGAAAAAAGCAATTCATTTTCTATGTTTTTCTTTGAAAGCTCTTCCGAAACAAGAAGAAAAATTTTTTCTTTCAGCTCGGAGGATCCTCCGGAAAGCACAAATATATTTTCGCAGAGATCGGAATCAAAAATTCCCGAATGAACTCCGCAGGCAGTCTGCACACCGTGGTAGAAGCAACTGTTATCCATCGGATCACCTCATTGTTTTTTTATTATATTCTATTCGGTGCGGTCAAGAATGTGCTTGTAAGTTTTTTGAAAAAGTGGTAAAATAATTCTGCAAATGAGGTGACGCAATGCTCAGTAAGGATATTATTTCATCAATGCTTCCCGACACGCTCGTGGAGGTGTATAAGGTTACGGACTCAACCAATACAAGGGCAATCAAGCTTTCGGAAGAAACGGAAAAAACCGTGCTTGCGGTCTCAGAGGAACAGACTCAGGGACGAGGCAGGCAGGGTAAAAGCTTCTATTCACCTGCCGGTGGCGGAGTGTATTTTTCACTCGTTATACGTCCCGACGGTGAACTGAACGATATTGTCTTTGTAACCTCTGCCGCCGCCGTTGCGGTTGCAAAAACCATTGAGGAAATGACAGGACTTGAGCCGAAAATCAAGTGGGTAAACGATATCTATATCGACGGCAAAAAGGTTTGCGGAATACTTGTGCAGTCCGTAATTCAAGGCGGCAAGGTCAGGGGCGTATGTATCGGCATCGGCGTGAATATCAGCACCGAGGATTTTCCGGAGGAGCTTTGCGGACGGGCAGGCTCACTCGGAAAGGAGATAGACCGAAATATTTTTGTCGCAAGGGTGTGCGAAAAGCTGATACAATTCGGAGCAAATATTTCCGACAGAAGCTATCTTAATTATTACAGAAAAAATTCCTGCGTTATCGGCAAGGATATCAAGTATTACGAAAATAACATCGAGCATTTTGCAAGGGCAATCGGTATTGACGACAACGCAAATCTTATTGTCAACGAAGACGGAGAAATAAAAAATCTCTCCAGCGGAGAGATCACAGTCAGATTATAAAAAACCGTTCCTTTTCTTTACGGAAAGGGAACGGCTTTTGTTTGTGTCAGATATTGTTGTATTTTTCTTCCGTCCTGCGGATAAGCTCCAAGGCTTCGCTGTTGTCCGATTTTGCAGATTTTCGGGCAGACTTTTTTTCAACCGTTTTTTGCGAAGTTTTTTTCGCCTCGGTTTTTTTCGGCGCAGTCTTTTTTTCTTTCTTTTCTGCCGCCGTCGTCCTGCTCAAAATTTCCTTATAGCTTTTACTGATGCTTCGGTATTCTTTCTTTAAATCGGAAAGCGAAGAAAATGTTTCGCCTAAAAGCATTGAAACGCTGTCGAGATACTCCTGAACGGCGGCAATATTTTCCTTGGCATCTTCAATCTGTTCAGATGTCATATCCTTAACCGAATTGCCGAAGAAACGAGCCGACTCAATATAGTTTTCGGAACATTCCTCCGCCTGCCGCAGAAAACGTTTGGTCGGTTGATTTTTTTTGACATCTTCCTCACGCTCGGAAATTTCCCGTGACAGCTCGGATATTTCAATGTCTTTTTCGGCAATCTCCGACCTGAGACGCTCCGTTTCTGCCCTCAGAGCTTCGAGCTTTTCGGCGTCTTTTTTCGCTCTGTTAAGCTTGATCTGCAGGGCATTGATGTGATTCATAACATCGGCGCAGTCATAACCGCCGAACATCACTTTTTTCAGGATAACTTCCTGCATAACGGACATTCTCCTTATTTATTCAACATCGGAGGTACAGTGAGGACACTTGACAGCCTCGATGTCGATTTCGGATTTGCAGTAAGGGCAAACCTTGGTTGTGGGTGCAGGCTCTTCCTCCTCGGGCTTCTTGCGAAGACGCTCGGAAACATCGTTGATAACCTTGATGATGGCAAAGATAACGAGAGCCATAATGAAGAAGTTGATGATGGCCGTGATGAACTTACCGTAGTTGATTGTTGCTTCACCGATCTTGACCGCAAGAGATGAAAAATCTACCTTGCCTAAGATGATGCCGAGAAGCGGAGTAACGATATCGTCAACAAGTGAGCTGACTATTGCCTGGAACGCACCGCCGATGATAACACCGACTGCAAGATCAATAACGTTACCGCGCATGATAAACTTCTTAAATTCCGCAAAAAATCCTTTTTCTTTTGACATAACCAAACCACCCTATAATTATTTTTAATTATATTAGCATATCTGTTATTTTTTTTCAACGATTTTAATGAAGATTACAAAAAAATTTGGAATTTAGTCGGATTTTGGTCTGAAAAAATCAGTTGTTGTAATTCAGATCGTTGTCGGTATAGCGGCAAAGAGGATAGGCAATTTCCTGCGTGGGAATATCATCGGCTCCGTAATCGGATACCAGTCCGATCGGCGAGGAAATTTCAATCGGCTTTGCCGCATCGCTCGGTTCGGCACAAAGCGTCACGGCAAATGAGGAAATTTTCGCCTTTCCTGCCTCCGACGCTCCGAGCATAAGCGTGAAGTAAACCTCCTCACAGAAGGTGTTGTCCTCGGAAAAATTGTAGCTGGTGAAATATGCCTGAAGCACGCTCGACACGGGAACGATGTGCGTACCTGCCGTCAGGACAATTTCCTGCATAAACTGCGGAGCTGTTTTCCTGTCGTTAAACTCAAGCTCAGAGGAAAATTTTTGATAAAGCACGGGATTTATTTTCACCGTACACGCTTCCTCGGCTTCGACCGTTACATAACCGCTGAGAAAAATATTGCACGGAAAATCAAGGCTGAGCTTGTAAGATGAAATCGGCATTTTTTCAAGCTCGGAGGTTCCGTTTACGGTGAAAACATCTTCTGCGCCGCTCTTTTTCCACGAGATATGCTTTATGAACGGCTGCGGTTTTTGCATTGGCAGAAATCGGCTGTTGTGAGCCATAACGGCAATCGCATTTCCGATAAATTCTGTGTATTTTGTTATGCAGTAATTTGTCATTGCGCCGCCGTAAAGGTTAGTTGTCCACACAAGCTGACAGGCATTTATCCCATAGGTATCCGCCGCATAGTCCGTCATATACGGATTTATCGAGGCGGCAAGCACCGCTTCGTCTGTGTAGTCCGAATAATCGTATTCATAATTGAAATTGTTGACAAGATCCGCAAGTGCCGTCACACAGTTTGCATGCTGACGGGGATAAAATATTGTTCGTCCTGCATATGTTGCGTTGCTTGTGTGAAGCTCCATAACGGCGCAGAGCTTATCGTTCTTTATGCTTTCAAGATATGCCATAACGACCTGAGTTTCTTTCTGATCGGCGGCGGAATTGCCCTTTTTTATTCTCACGCAATCTTCCCATTTATAAGGAAAATTGTATTCGATATTCATTCCGTTTTTGTTGTAGGCAAGTCCCTGCGACAGTCCGTAAGGATTGACGGCAGGAATCACGGTTATCTTCACGTTTTCGTGAAGCATACGAAGCGTGTCGTCACTCTCATATTCACGGCAGAGACAGTCGAGGAAGTGCGAAAGAGCAATCAGAGCACCTTTATCCGTCCCGTGGAAACAGGTTGCAATCAGGATAGACTTTTTGTATACGGCAGGCGAAAAGGAATAGGCGTAAATTATATTTTCGTCGTCGGTGTCCGTGCCGATCGCTTCCCTTGTAACATAATCGGGGAAGTCGGTAAGAAGCGGATTGAGCCTGAAATTGAGATAATCCTCATACGGTACCTTGTATTTTGAAAGCGGCGCAACACCCTCGGAGTCGGTAAACTCTGACGGCAAATACCAGTCGGGTGCAAGACCTGCCGCTTTAACTCCGCCTGCATTTTTGATTCTTTCTATCTCCTCGGAAACCCTCTGTGACAGGCGATTTTTATATTCCTCGGCAGACCTCTCCAGCTCCTTAACGGCATTGATAACGAGGTTGCTGTCCTCCTCTATCCACTCGCCCATCGCCTCAACGCCCTCCTCAACGTGATGAGCCACGGAATTGGTCGTGATAATAACATCTTCGTCGCTGATACCGAAAACTCCGATTTGCAGTATGCCCTCTTTTTCGATGCACGGTGACGGAATTGTGCAGGCATCGTTTTCGAGAGTGACACGGTAATTCTCCGCACCGTTTACCGAGAACACAGCCGTTCTCGCAAAGCCGTCCCATGCCTCGTCAAAGCTAAACTGACAGGTATCATAGTTCACGCTCCCACCCGTTGTTACGCAGTCCTCTGTTATTTTCAGCCGGTTACCCTCGACCGACAATTTAATAATGTTCATATCAAACATCCTCCTTGTTATAATAATTGATCAGTTTTTTCCCTATTGCGGCAAGCTCACGCTTCTGGTCATAGAAAATCGTCAGCCTGCGCTTTGTTTCATAGGTTTTCAGGTAGTTCCCCGAGGCATAGCACTCCTTCAAAACCTTCCTGTATTTTTTTATCAGCTCGTCTATCAGCTTTGCAGAGTCAAGGTATTCTTTGCCCAGCTCCTCTAAGGTCTTTTGCACGAATAATCCCCTCTCCCGTTTTTAAAACGCATTTCGATTTCAGCGTTGAAAAGAGCGGAATACCTGATCGCCGTTGTCAGTGACGGAAGCTTTTTTCCCGATTCGATTTCGGAAAGCTCCCGAACGCTGATTTTCAGATTTGCGGAGAGCCGTTGCTCGCTGATTGCATAAGAAGCCCTCAGATTTCTAAGCTCGGCACAGAAAGAATTTGTGTTCCCGTTTTTTGCGGCGCAGATCTCCAACGCTCTGTTCACCTGCAAAGGAACAAGCTCCGCCTTTGCGATATCGTTCTGATACTCAATCAGCGGCTTCATCAGCCGCATTATGCCTTCGTTTGCCCTCATAAGCGTCTGATAAGCGTTCGGCTGACTTACACCGAGAGCCTTGCCGATCTGCGAGGTGTTCATTCCATCATAAAGATAGAGCTTCATCACCCTTTTCTGTATCGGTGTCAGATCGTTTTCAATGATTTTTTCAACAATCCTTGCCGTTGTCAGATCACGGAGTCTGAATACAAATTCGTCCAGACTTTCGAGAGCCTCCTCCTCGGATAGTCCTCCGAGCCGCATACACCGCAAGGCGGTTTTCGCCTCCTCCACAGAAATAATTTTTTCAGAAATGTTATTCATTTTAACCTCCGACAACATTATTATCGGTCTTTCGTCCGACGGACTTATAATAATGCCAAAGCTGTCTTTGTTTCGGATAAAGAGCTTTTTCGGTGATTGTCGGCATTTTCGGGCAAAAAAAGAGCCGCCGCAATAAGCGACAGCTCAACGTAATATTCTTTCTATGAGATTTTCTCCATTTCAACGGCTATGTCCGCTTCGCAGGAGCGCATTGCTTCAATAGTTTTCTCCCAAAGCTCCGTCAGCTCCCAACCGAGCATTTCCGCTCCCTTTTCAATGACCTCACGGGAACAGCCTGCGGCAAACTTTTTGTCCTTATACTTCTTTTTGAGACTTTTTACCTCCATATCCATAACGCTCTTTGACGGTCTCATCAAAGCCGCCGCTCCGATAAGTCCCGTAAGCTCGTCCGTCGCATAGAGAACCTTTTCCATTTCATGCTCAGGCTTTACGTCAACCGTCAGCTCGTAGCCGTGAGAACAGATAGCGTGGATCATATCCTCCCCTACTCCTGCCTCACTCAGAAGCTCGGGAGCCTTTATACAATGCTGATCGGGATACTGCTCAAAATCTATATCGTGAAGCAGTCCGACTATGCCCCAATATTCAGCGTCCCCGCCGTAGCCGAGGTCGTTTGCGTACCATTTCATAACTCCCTCAACGGTCAGACCGTGCTGAATATGAAATCTTTCACTGTTGTACTTTTTCAGAAGCTCAAAGGCTTCCTCTCTTGTGATATTGCTTTTCAACAAAAACACCTCTTATATAATGTTAAAGACCAAAGCCTTTAACGCATTGTAAACCATTGTTATCAGCTTTTGAATTCCAAGCTGAGGAATAAAGCTCAGTATCATATCAAGCATACTGTCCTGAGGAGAATTGCTTTCAGCTATCGGATTTTCGCTGTCAAAGCCTACCTTTTCTCCGTTCATAACCGTGAAATCAAAAGTCCTTGAGCCTATCGGAGTTAACGCACCGGGTTGAACATAGTTCACGGTAATCTCAGTCTTAACGCCCGAAACGCACGGTATTTCACCCTTAAAAGGAATCTCAATTTTTTCGCCGACCGGTATCTCTTTCAAAAACGAATTTTCAAAATCAAGCTCCATTCCGCCGCACGAAACGGAAATAATTCTCAATGGATATTTTTTCGAGCAGTTTTCAACAACAAGCGTGTTGTCAGCCTGAGAAACATAACCCTCAACGCTTTGGTTAAAGTGTGCAAACACAGCCTGACATCTGTTTGTGTCGGCGTGGAACTGCGGAAACTCCTTGTAGGTATATATATCAATTCGGTCGTCCGTAAACATCAGCCTTGTTATAAGCTCGGTATTGTAGTCGCTCTTGACCGTCATTCCGTGATAGAATCCGTCAACGAACCAGGTGTATTCGGGCAGATAGCAGGTTGAAGCGTCAACCTCCATTGACGGCGAAAGATGGTTGTGCGTTCTGTCGCCGCAAACTGTTCTGAGCGTTTCATATCCGTTTGCAAATCTCTTTCCGAACGGAGCGCAGACAGCACCGGTTGACGAGGACGTTGAGATTATCGCATCGCCCGATTCACCTCTGCCCACAATGTCCTTATTGCCCATACCTGCAATAATGTAGACGTTTATTCCTGCGTCAACGCAAGCCTGAAGCCTCTGCGCCATAGAGGGATAAATCTCCCTGTGGAAGCGGTCGCTTTTCTCAAGCAAAGGAGCTGACTCCTCCGCATCGAAGCAGGTATTTCTTATGCTTTCGTAATCGTTCGCAGGAACGAAGTCAAGCATACTGCCCCAGTATCCCATAACGTTTTTGATGTACGGAAGCAGACAGCAGAGAACCTCGTCAATGAAATTGAGATTTTCGTTTGACATAAGCCAATGATAGTCGTTCTCGAACATCATACCGTTTTCGATGAAATAGAGAAGATTTTCCTCATCGAATTTTATATCGCCCGTGTAAAAGGCATATGCAATAGTTGAGCCGCCGATTGCAGGGATAGTCAGCAAAACATTGTTGATTTTATCAGCTTTCTGCTCGCCGTAAAGATTGAGAAAGGTTGCACCGACCTGTCCGCCGTGGCTCACGCAGTAAATATTTACCTTTTCGGCTCCCGTGTATTCAAGCACACTGTCAATGTATTTATCAAGATCGGCGGCACATTTTTCAACATTCATTCTGAAATCGGTGCTGAAATTGAAAATATAATCGTTCCAATCCTCGCCGATATAACTGCCGAACATCGCCATGATCTCCTGCTCGTACATATATTTTCCGTCCTCGTTTTCGAGCAGATAGGTGTTGTTTGAATCCGCCGCAGTCGAGGTGTATGTATGGATATTATAAACACTTGTTCCGTCGGGATTGCATCTCATATGTTCAAACATCTGTGCAAACTCAACGCCGACGGTATCGGCGACAAGCTGTGCGTTTCCCTTTGTCAGCTCTTTTACGCCCTTGGCAAGGTCTATCGAACGTGCAATCACCCTTTTTAGAATAAGCTCGGTGTCAATTCCCCAGACATGGGTTTTTGTGCCGTCCTCATTTTGCAAATAAAGTCCCGATGACGAGTAGCCCGGCACAATGATTATCGGATAAAACTCCTCACGGTCAATTACAGCCGCAAAACTTTGTACACTCAGCGTTAATGCGATAATAATGCTCAGAATTACTGCTATTGTTTTCTTCATATTGCCCTCTCCTCTAAAAACTATACCGCTATTATATCACCGCCCGAACAGGTTTTCAACAATAAAAACGACTGCCGTATTCTCTTTTGAACACGGCAGTCAAATTGTTTAATCTCTTCTCAGTGCCTCGATAGGCGTCATTTGTGCGGCTCGCTTTGCAGGATAAATTCCGAAGAAAATTCCTATTGCGCTGGAGAAGCCAACGGCAATAAGCACCGTTGTGAACTTGACGGCTATCGGTATTTTCAGATATGCCGCCACCGACAATGCTCCGCCGACGCCGAGGATAAAGCCAATCGCTCCGCCGAGCAGACACAGAATTACCGATTCCGTCAGGAACTGGAGCATTATTGTTGAGGTCTTTGCTCCCAGCGCCTTCCTGATACCGATCTCCCTCGTTCGCTCAGTAACCGAAACAAGCATAATGTTCATTACTCCTATTCCGCCGACAAGGAGGGAAATTGCGCTGACAGCGGCGATAAACGTGGTGAAGATATTGATAACGGAATCCAGCAGGTCAATATACGTTGCCATTATATTCAGAGTATATACCGAATCGTCAAAATCGCCGTGCCTTGTCTTGATAAGGTTGAGCGCAGACTCGCCGACATTGTCAAGATCCGCCCCGTCGGTCGCCATAAAATAGACCTGAGTGAATTTATTTACCGAGTCGTTAAGCTCTCCGTTGAGCGACGCCGGAATACCGATCATTGCCATAGTCATTTGACTGGACGAGGAATACATCGACATCATACTGTCCATCTGTTCCTGTGAAATCATCGAATTGTTTGCCATATCGACAACTCCGATAACCTTGAGCGATACCGTGGTGTTGTTGACGGTATAATTGATCGTCTCGCCGACGCAATTCTCCTTTCCGAAAATATCCTTAGCGGTCATCGTACTCATAATGCAGACATTACGCTTCTGCTCGTATTCGTCCCTTGTCCATGATCTGCCGTATTTCGGAGTAAGCTGATTGACAATGAGCATATCCTCGTTGCCTGCAATCGTGATAGAATATCCGTTGTAATCGTTGGCCTGAACCTGACCGAACGTGAACTCATACGGGGTACAGTAGGTGACGTTGCTCAGCTTTTTTATCGAGGATATGTCCTCCTCCGTGATATACTGAGACTGATTTGCAACGTTCACATTTACGGCTATCTGAATCGCATTTGATCCCATATCCTCTATCATTCCGACGATATAATCACGTCCGCCGTTGCCAATCGTGACGATCGCAATGACCGAAGCAACGCCGATTATTATTCCGAGCATCGTCAGAAGAGAACGCATCATATTCGTTTTTATACTGAAAATCGCAATGCGTATATTTTCTCTGATATCCACAGCCGTCCTCCGTTACTTCAGCTTAACCTTTACCCCGTCTTCAAGTCCGCTTGTGTTCTTAATCAGGACATCACCCTCATTAACGCCGGAAATCACCTGATAATATGTGTCGTTGGCAATTCCGAGGGTTACCTCTTTCCTGACTGCCTGTGATTTTTCGCTGTCATAGACATAGACATAAACCTCAGAGCCGTCAATTACTATTGCCTCAACGGGAACGACAAGGGCGTTCTCCTGAGTATCCGTGATTATTGAAATATCAACATCGGTGCCGACAATAAAGGATTTATCGCCGTCCTCGATAGTAACCTGTGCAGGGATAGTATTCGTGTTTCCGCTGCCCGACATAATCGAGCTGATATCAAGCGAGCTTCCCGACGATGTTGCAATCGCACCGACATAGGAAACCTTGCCCTCGTGGACGGTATTGTCCGCCGACTTGACCGTAACCTCCTGGTTGACGCTGACATCGAGAACATCGTATTTACTCAGAGAAATATCGGCAACAAGCGGATAGTTCAGCACCTTGATGCCTATCTTTTCCGAACCGAAAAATGCGCTGATCATATTTGAAACATCCATTCCCGAAGAAATAGAGGAGATAATCGAGCTGATGTCAACATTCTTGCCGTCAACGACAGTCTTGGTTTCGACCGTCTCCCCGACCTGAATACTGACCTCGCTTACAAGTCCTTTTTGATCTGCGATCCAGCCTTTTTTCATCTCTTTGGTCTGAGTGAGGGCTTTCTGATATTCTTCCTGTGCGTTTTCGTAAACGGTTTTGTAAATTGAAATATAGTTGTCGTCAGACTGCAATTCAAGCGTTGCAAGCTGAGCCTTGAGCTGAACAAGACTCATCTCTGCATTTATCAGTGCGCCTGAGCTGCCGCCCATCTGAGCGAGAGCCGTCATATCAAAAGAGCCGTTGCTGCCTGCAATCGTGCTGAGATTATCCAGCAGTCCGGAGATATCGGAGCCTGTCGAGCCAGCCGAAAGGAGAGATGAAAGCACCTTCCTTGCGGTTTCCTCGTTATATTCAACGCCGAAACGCTTTGCAACCTTAATAAATCTCTTTACCAGATCGTCGGAAACCTTAACTCCCGGGTCTTTCTTCTCGGTTGAAGCTGTCGTTGTCGTCTGCGATTCCGCTTTCAGCTTTTCTATCTGAGCTTCAAGCTCGGTAATTTCTTTCTTAGTCGAGGTGATTTTTTTGCTTGCGGAAGAGGAAGCGTTCTTTGCCTTATTGTATGCGGCAAGAGCCTTTTCGTAGTTGTTTTCTTTCTCCGTCAAAGCAGCTTCAAGAGAAGAAACGTCAAAGGTTGCAAGAACATCGCCTGCCTTGACCGTATCGCCCTCCTTGACATTGACGGTCTTGACCTTGACCTTGTCGATAAGCGTGAATGACTTTTCCGAAGCGGTTGAAACCGTGCCGGTCGTGTCAAGCGTTTCGTTAATCGTCTGCTTGGTGACCTGAACCGTGCTGACGGCAAGCTTTTCCTCAGGCTTGAAAAGCATATATGCGGTAACGGCAAGCACCGCCACAGCAAGCACCGAGCAAAGAACGATTACTTTTTTGTTTTTCTTCTTTTTTTGCATAAACGCACCCCTTGACTATATATCTATGTAATATAAATACTTTTTCGGGAGACACAAATGAAACCCTTAAAAATAATATTTCCGTTTTTAATGATAATTCTTCTGACCGCCTGCGTCGGACAAAAGCAACTGAATGCAGACGAATTTTTAAAAAAATACAGCCTGATTTCGGAGCAGTCGTTTGATATGGGGGATATGACCGTCACCGAATCCGCAAACGGCTATAAATACAGTCTTTTGCATAATGACATTATGATTTGTTTATTCTCGGGAGCTGACGGCGTGATAACACAATGCACGGTCACCTCCGCCGATTTTGAAGAAGCCGAGTTTAATTCGGTATGCCAGAAAATAATAGGAGCTTTCACCGGCTTTTCCGCAGAAAGATGCGCCGCATTTTTAAAAAGCGGCGGTGACGAAGATGAATATCATCTGGTTTTAAACAACAACGACTCGGGAAAGACGATGATTCTTAATAAAGTCGGCAGTGAGCTGAACTCAAACGGTATGCCGACTTTGAAAAGAGAGGTAGAGGATGAGGACATAGCACGCCCTACGATTTCCGATATTTCTGATTCCACTTTTTAAATTAAACAATATAAATAATGCGTATAAATTAAGTAAATGTTAAAAAACGGTTAATAAGTGATAAAAAGCAAAAAGGTGACGGAAAATTCCCATCACCTTTAGACTGCATTCTAAAAAGAATTAACCAACGAAACCGCAAGCAGGGATCTCCGGCTCTTCTACCGGTACATACTCTTCTTCAGGTTCTGTTGTGGTCTCTTCCTCTTCAGGCTTATAATAAAGCTCAAGTGCCTTATTAGCAATAACGCTGTTAGAGATAGCATTATTGAGAGCCTCGGTGTCAACGCCGGCATCCGTAAGGAATGCGTCAACAACATCGCGAACTGCACCGGGATCCTGAAGCTCATCAGTGCCGATACCCTTATTGTTGATGTAACCCTCAAGAGTAGAAATAAGGTCAGCGATGTCTTCCTTTGCAGCACCGGTCTTGACTGCATCGACAATGTCGTTAGCGATTTCTTCAGCTTTCTCGTCATTCTGAAGCTCGGAAACTGCGCCCTCAATAGCTGAAGTGGTGGTCTCGGGAACTTCTTCCTCGGCATTTTCAGCACGAACGGAGAAAGCAACGGTTGCGCATACAGCAGCTACCATAAGAATTGCCAAGAACTTTTTCATACTTATCGTCCTTTCATAATATTTATTAGCATGAGTATTGTAACTCATATTAATACAAAAGTCAAGCAGTTTGGAAAAAAATCCTAAATCAATCCTCGTTGAAGTATCTCCAGCAGATAGTTACCGTTCTGCCGTCAACATCGTATCGGTCAACGTTGTGGTAGGCATTGATCGAGCCTTCTCTGAAGCCCTTATTGTCAAGCTGCTCGGTGAAAAGATCTCTCATCTTCGTAGTCGGGAAGTCGATCGTCGCAACCATAACGAGGGTTGTCTGGTCACGGTGCTTTTCAAGTACGCCTGTCTCGAAGTCAGCCGCCCACCAGCAATTTCTCTTGCTGTAATCAATTTTCATAACAGGGGTTTCGTCGGTCGCCTTAACATACTGCCAGAGCTTCATTGAAACGGGCATTGCATCCTCGTCCTCAACGCTCTTGTAAAGCAGCCAATCTGCACCGGGATTCTCAAGCAAGGACTGGTTATGCTCCCTGTAATAGAAGCCGACCTCACAGCCGACGGTCGCCATAGCGTACTCGCCCTTCCAAAGCTCGATGAGCCAATCCTTGTTGTCATATGTAAAGTAGGCTCTGATAGTTTGGAGATAGAAGTTTACGAACATTGCGCCCATGTCGTAATACTTGTTAAAGCCGAATTTTCTCTGATAAGCAAGAGCATTATAAACTGACTTCGGTGTTGCCTGAGTTGTTGTCACCTTTGTTGTTGAGGTGGTAGCAGGCTTTTTAGTGGTGATCGGTCTTTGTGTAGAGTTCGTTCCCGAATTAGAGCTCGTATTGGGTTTGGCGGTAGTATTTATCTGACTTGCAGAATAAGATCCGCCCGACTGGTTGGAATTGTAAATCACCGAGTGTCCCTCGTTATCGACAATATAGGACAGTCCGTCATCGCCGACAACGATCTGAGTCGGGCCCTCAAGTATTCCGTCTCCCTGACCGATCTGAATTTCATCTCCGCCGGCGGAGGTGCTTTTCTTTGTGATCTTCTTTACCGAGCCGCAGCCCGTCATAACAAGACTGAACACAAATATAAATGAACAAAGCAAAGCTATGTACCGTGTTTTTGAATAATTCTTTTTCATTTTACACAATCTCCATTATATTTTTAATTATTGTATCATAAACAACAAAAAAATACAATACCCAAAAATTTCCTTATTTTTCCTCTTTATTCAAGAGAGATTGCCTGCATTGCCGAGCATCTCTCTTGCGCTCTCAAGCTGGAGCTGAGTGATCTCCATTCCGCCCATTATCCTTGCGATTTCGGAAACTCTCTCCTCCTCGATGAGCGACTTAATGTTCGTGTAGGTTTTGCCGTCCGAGACAGACTTGCTTATATAAAGGTGAACGTCGCCCTGAGCCGCAATCTGTGCAAGGTGGGTTACGCAGATTACCTGCCTGCCCTTTGATGCGCTTCTGAGCTTCATTGCAATCTTCTGAGCCGCCCTGCCGCTGACTCCTGTGTCGATCTCGTCGAATATCATCGTATCAACACCGTCGGTTTCGGCAAGCACATTTTTTATTGCAAGCATAATTCTTGAAAGCTCACCGCCCGAAGCGATCTTTGCCAAAGGCTTCGGCTCCTCGCCGACATTGGCGGAGATGAGAAACTCCATACCGTCCCTGCCGTTTTCCGTCAGTCCGATATCTTCAAGCTTTACGACAAAACGCACATTCGGCATATCAAGAAATTCAAGCTCGGAGCAGATCGCCCTGCTTAGCTTCTCTCCTGCGGTCTTTCTCGATTCGGTCAGCCTGTCCGCCGCCGCTTCGGCTTCAACAAGAGCTGTCTTTTCCTGCTTCTGAAGCTCCCTGACCTTTTCCTCGGAGAAAGAGATACTTTCAAGCTCCTCCCTCGCCTTGGCAAGGTATTCGAGCATTTCCTCCTCGGTTTCGCCGTATTTCTTTGAAAGACGGTAGAGAAGATCCAGTCTTTCTTCGATATCGTCAAGCTCCGACGGATCATATTCAATCTCCGACATTGCGTCACGGACAAGCTCGGCAATATCGTCAAGCTCATATCTGATATCGGTTATCTTCTCCGAAGCTTCACCGAGGCTATCCATATATTCCGAGGCATTTGCTATCTCCGTTTCGGCGTTGCTTATCATATCTATGCCTGCGCCGTCGGCTTTCAGCGCCATATATGCAGTATTCAGACTCTCCATAACCTTCTGAGAGTTGTTTATCAAGGCTTTTCTCGCTTTCAGCTCATCACGCTCGCCCGGTGTGATATCCGATTTTTCCAGCTCGTCGATCTGATAGGTCAGAAAATCTATTCTCTGCGACTTCGAGCTTTCGTCCGTGGTGAGCTTTTTCAGGCTGTTTCGTATTTCGCAAAGTCTGCGGTATTTTTCACGGTAATCGGAAATCAAGCCGGAATTTTCGGCAAATCCGTCAACAAAGCCGCAATGCTTTTCCGGTGAAAGGAGCGACTGGCTGTCATGCTGTCCGTGAATATCTATAAGCTCGCCGCCCAGCTCCCTGAGCATGGAAACGGTTACTGGTGCGCCGTTGAGACGGCAGATGTTTTTTCCGTCCCGATTGAGAGTTCGGTTGATTATCAGCACACCGTCCTCACAGTCAATTCCGTTTTCGTCAAGGAAGGCTTTGACGTTCTCGTTCACGTCCTCGAATACGGCATAGACCTTTGCGCTCTGTGCGCCCGTCCTGATTATTTCACGGGAAGTACGTTCACCGAGAATTGCATTGATCGAGTCGATAACAATAGATTTGCCTGCTCCCGTTTCGCCTGTCAGGACATTAAGTCCGCATCCGAATTCTATGGCGGCGCTCTCGATTATCGCAACATTTTCAATTTTCAGGCTTGTAAGCATAATATCACTTCCGAGCGTTATACGCCATGGGAAACGGCGTCAATTATTCTGTCAACGGATTCCTTCAGCTCCCGTGCGGTTGCCTCCGTCCTGCAGAGGGCAAAGATCGTGTCGTCGCCGGCAATCGTGCCGACGAGTCCCTCCCACTCCATATTGTCAAATGCGGCGCAGGCGGCATTAGCCATTCCTGCATGACACTTGATGACAACGGTGTTGCCTGCATAATCCGAGGAAACAACGGAATGAGAAAAGATGGTTGTAAACTTGGAAAGATATTCGTCCGTTTCGCTCTTACCCTCGACATAGCGGTAAACGCCGTTCTTATCCATCTGTTTAACGAGCCTGAGCTCCTTTATGTCACGGGAAACGGTAGCCTGAGTTGAATTGAATCCGTTTTCTTCAAGCTTTTCAAGCATTTCCTCCTGTGTGCCGATTGAGTACATCTCGATAAGCTTGAGGATCATACTGTGTCTCTTTTTCTTCATGACATCAATCTCCTTTTACAGCCGTCTCTGTTCGAGCTTGCTGTTGAGTATTTCCAAAAATGTTTCATTCTTTATTCTGATAAATTCGCCGCACATCTCCGCCCGTTTTATTCTCACCGAACAGCCTTTCCCGATCGGTATTGCGTCCTCCCCGTCGCAGGAAAGTCCGATCTCCGCATCACCGTCACCCCTGAGCACAAATTCAGAATCGGGCTTGAAGATCAATGACCTTGAGAAAAGGGAATGGGTGCAGATCGGAGTAAGCAGAACGCTTTCAATCTGAGGATCGACAACAGGTCCGCCTGCCGAAAGATTGTAAGCCGTAGAGCCGGTCGGAGTGGAAAAAATAATTCCGTCCGCCGTATATTTATTGAGAAACTTGCCGTTATGCTCAACAATGAAATCGTCCATCTTTATTTGCAGACCTCTTGCCACAACGGCGTCATTGACGCAATAATGAGTGCTGAGTATTTCTCCGTCGGGCGAAACAATCTCCGCCCTGAGCATCATTCTGCGGTCAATCTCATATTCTCCGCTTTTAAGTGCCGAAAGCATTTCCAGCTCGGTCGGCTCAAGTCCTGCCATAAAAGCAATACGTCCGGCATTTATTCCGAGGGTGGGTTTGCCGAACTTTGCGGCGTGAATTATCGTTCCGTCGCCGCCTACGGCTATCACAACATCACAGCTCTCGGTCATCTCCTCAAGGGGAAGAAATTCCGCCTCGGTGTTTTTGAAATATTCTATGTAATCACGCTTTATGAAGTATTTCATACCGTGCTTTTCAAGCTCGGCGCAGACGTCAAGCGACACCTGCAATGCGCTTTTTCTTGTGAGATTGGGAAGTAATGCTATTTTCATAATCTTTCCCTGCCTTATTTATCAAGTTCGCCGTGGGAGAGCCTGACAAGCTCCTCTGGCGTAATTTCGCAAAGCTTCTGCGGAGCTTCGCTTTTTTCTATGTGCATAAGGTATTCGATGTTGCCCTCGGGTCCTTTGATCGGTGAAAAGTCGAGATTTTTCACATCAAATCCGTTCTCAAGCGCAAAGGCAACCGTGTTTTCGACAACCTCGATATGCACCTGCGGATCACGTACAACTCCCTTTTTGCCGATCTTCTCCCTGCCTGCTTCAAACTGAGGTTTGATCAGGCACACCGCCTGACCGTCCGATTTCAGCAATTCACGCAGAACAGGAAGAATTATTTTCAAAGAAATGAAAGAAACGTCAACGCTTGCAAAATCAATATCCTCGGGTATCTGCTCGTGGGTAACGTAACGGAAATTTGTGCGTTCCATATTGACAACACGCTCGTCCGTTCTCAGCTTCCATGCAAGCTGACCGTAGCCGACATCTATCGAATACACCTTTTTTGCGCCGTGGCTGAGCATACAGTCGGTAAAGCCGCCCGTTGAAGCACCGATATCCATACAGACGCAGCCGCTGAGGTCAATATCAAATTTTTCCGCCGCCTTTTGCAGCTTCAGTCCTCCCCTGCTGACAAACGGGTTTCGGCTGCCTCTGACCTCGATTTCGTCATCGGGTTTTACGGCTGCTCCCGCTTTCAGCTCCTTTTGACCGTTCAGGTAAACCTGCCCTGCCATTATCAAAGCCTTTGCTTTCTCTCTTGACTCGGCAAGTCCCTTCTGAGTCAAAGCGATATCCAGTCTTATTTTATCGGACAAAATCTACACCTCAGTCGTTTTTTTTACTATTTTATCAACCATACTTTCGCTGTCAAAGCCGTAGTCTTTAATAAGCTCAGGCACCTTTGCCTGCTTGACGAAGCAGTCCTCGACTGCGGTGATGTCATAACCGCCCTTGTAGCCTCGCTGAAGAAGCTCTGCGGCAAGCTTTTCCGCAATTCCGCCGCTTCTGACGCCCTCCTCGAAGAAGAAAATATATTTTGAATTGAGCGTCCTGTCAATCGCCTCGGTGTCAATCGGTTTAATTCTGTTGAGCTTGAGAACCTTGGCTTTGATATTACGTTTTTCCAGTTCTCTGACCGCCTTTGCCGTCTCAGAGAAAAGCCTGCCGTAGGTCACCAGAACAATCTCAGCCGCCTCGTCGCCGTAAATATCATAAGTGCCGAAGGACGGAGTATAGTCCTCGGGAATATTCGCTTCGCCGCCTCTCGGATAACGAACGGCGACAACATCGCTGTCACGGTAAAAGGCGTTGCCGAAATCGACCTTCATCTCGTCATAGGTCGCAGGCGAATAGACCGTGACCTTGGGAATACTCTGCAAAAACGCAACGTCATAAAGTCCGTTGTGTGTTTCACCGTCGTCACCGACAAAGCCTGCCCTGTCGATCGCAAGCACAAGCTTCTGATCCTGTAATGCGCCGTCGTGGATAATCTCGTCATAGCAACGCTGTAAAAACGTTGAATACACCGCAAAAACGGGAAGCATACCGCCCTTGGCAAGTCCCGACGCAAAGGTGACTGCGTGTTCCTCGGCGATACCGACATCAAAAAATCTTTCCGAATATTTATTGCTGAACTCAGTCAATCCCGTGCCGAGGGACATTGCGGCGGTGATGAGGGAAATACGTCTGTCCTTTTCCGCCATCTTACACATCAGCTTGCCGAATTCGTTGCAGAATGTGTCGCCCGTCGAGTGCGGCTCGCCCGTATTTATATCAAAGTCCGAAATGCCGTGGAAGTAGCTCGGATCTTTTTCGGCATAGTCGTATCCCTTGCCCTTTACCGTGTTGACATGGAGCAGGACGGGAGAGTGGAGACTCTTTGCCGTCTCCAAAGCCTCGCACATAGAGCCTATATCGTGACCGTCAATCGGTCCCATATAGCGAAAGCCCATTTTTTCAAATATCGTGCTTTCATATATCAGGTTTTTAACCGCCGTCTTGAATTTAAAAAGACCTTGAGCCATTGCATGACCGACAAGCGGAATCCTGTCGAGGAAACGCTCCAGTCTCGCTTTCATTCGCACATATTTTTTCTTTGAACGTATCTTTGTCAGATACTTGGCTACCGAGCCGACATTCTTCGAGATCGACATTTCATTGTCGTTGAGAATAACGATGAAATTTGTCTTGGACCTGCCTGCGTTGTTGAGTGCCTCATAGACAAGACCGCCCGTGAACGAGCCGTCGCCGATAACCGCAACGGTATAGTTATTGTTCCTCTTTATCTTATTTGCCTGGGCAATTCCGTAGGCGGAGGAAACGGAGGTTCCGCTGTGTCCGCTGTAAAAGGTGTCGTGCTCGCTCTCGTTCGGGTGACAGAAGCCCGATATTCCGTCTTTCTGCCTGATAGTGTCAAAAACGTCATAACGTCCCGTGAGGAGCTTATGAGTGTAAGCCTGATGACCGACATCCCATACAATTCTGTCGCTCGGTGAATTGAACATCAGATGAATCGCTATGGTCAATTCGACCGCACCGAGGTTAGAGGCAAGATGACCTCCGTTTTTCGAAACGGTTTCAATCAGAACGTCTCTTATCTCCTGAGCAAGACCGCCGTATTCGGAGCTGTCAAGCTTTTTCAGATCCTGCGGAGAATGTATTTTATCAAGATATTTAATTTTCTTATCCAATAGTGTTCACATCCGATACCGAAAACTAATTCTTTCTCTTTTCCAGTTTGTCCGCAAATTCGGCAAGAAAATCCGCATTGCCGTCAAAATTTTTCAGAGCTTCTTTCGCTTTCACCGTCAGCTCGGATACAATCTCCTTTGAACGTTCGATGCCGAGAAGCGAAACATAGGTGCATTTTTCGTTTTCGTCGTCGCTTCCGACAGGCTTGCCGAGGGTTGCCGTGTCGCTTGTTATATCAAGAATATCGTCAACAATCTGGAAAGAAATTCCGATGCACCTTGCATATTCCTCGGCGGCAGGGATCATATCCTTTCTGCCTGCGGCTATACATCCCATGACGCAGGCGGCTCTTATCAGCTCGCCCGTTTTAAGCGCGTCGGTTTTTTCAATATCTTCAAGTCCGACCTTTTTCCCCTCGTTCTGAAGATCCATAACCTGACCGCCGACCATTCCTGCCCAGCCTGCCGCCTTGGAAAGAACCGAGACTGCGTCAATCACACGCTCGGCAGGCAGTTGAGCCTTGACCGCCGTTTCAAAGGCAAGCGTCAGGAGTGCATCACCTGCAAGAAGTGCATATTCCTCGCCGAACGCAATGTGGCAGGAAGGCTTTCCCCTGCGAAAATCGTCGTTGTCCATACAGGGCAGATCGTCGTGAATAAGCGAATAGGTGTGGATCATTTCAAGCGCACAGGCAAGCGGCATAGCCTTTTCGCTGTCGCCGCCGCAAGCCTCGCAGAAAGACAGCACAAGCTCGGGTCTTATTCTCTTGCCGCCGTTTTCAACGCTGTAACGCATCGCACGGCTTACTATATCGTCGCTTTCGGGCATATATCCCTCAAGCGCCTTGTTAATCATTTCAATATGGCTCAATGATATCATTCCTCTTTTTCGGATAATTCCGTGATTTTCAGCTTGGCTTTTTCCAAGCTCGTGTTGCAGAACGAGGCAAGCTTTGTGCTTTCCTCGAACAGCTTTATTGATTCGTCAAGCGGCAGACTGCCGTCGTCGAGCTTTGCGACGATCTCCTCAAGTCTTGCCATAGCCTGTTCATATGTCATTTTAGCCGCCATTTAAAGCACCTCGCATTTTCTTTCTCCGTCCGAAAATCCGACGGTAATCCGGTCGCCCTTTTTCAAAGCCTTTGAGCTTGCAACGACCTTTTCGTCCTTGGTAACGATCGAGTATCCCCTCGCCATAACCTTCAGCGGACTCAGAGCGTCAAGCCTTGCCGCCGTTGACGAAAGTCTCGCCGTTTCTGAATCCAGCTTTCTCTGCACGCTCAGAAGTGCGCTCGTCATAAGTGTATCGACCGTCTGTATTTTCTGATCTATAAGCATTGACGGGCTTCTGTATCTGAGCCTTTCTTTTATAATTTCGAGTCTTTCTTTCTCGTCATTGACACGCTGTAAAAGAGTTGCTTCACATTCATAAACTACCGTCTGAACGAAAGCTATGTCCTCCCTGATATCGGGAACGGCAAGCTCAGCCGCCGCAGACGGAGTCGGCGCACGCAGATCGGCAACGAAATCGCAGATTGTGAAATCCGTTTCGTGTCCGACCGCCGAGATTATCGGAATACGGCTTTTAAATACCGCCCTTGCGACGATCTCCTCGTTGAATGCCCAGAGATCCTCAAGCGAACCTCCCCCACGTCCGACTATCAGAACATCGGCATAATCGCCCGAATTAAAGCGTTCGATTGCATCGACAATCTGAGGAGCCGCCGAAGCTCCCTGAACCTGAACGGGAGCTAAGATAATCTCAGCCAACGGGTACCGTCGGGAGATAACGTTCCTGATATCCTGAATTACCGCACCCGTTGCCGAGGTGACAACGCCTATCCTCATACAGCGGTAAGGTATCGGCTTTTTAAACCTCTCGTCAAAAAGTCCCTCCTGCGCCAGCCTGTTCTTGAGCTGTTCAAAGGCAAGATTGAGTGCGCCGAGACCGTCGGGCTGCATATCGTCAATATAAAGCTGGTACTGTCCGTCACGCTCAAACACCGACACTCTGCCTCTGACTATGACCTTCATTCCGTTTTCGGGCATGAATTTCAGCCGCCTGTTAGCGGAGGCAAACATAACCGCCTTGACGGCGCAGTTTTCGTCCTTTAAGGTCAGATAAAAATGTCCCGTTCGGTAATGGTTGGTGAAGTTCGATATCTCGCCCACAACATAAAGACTTCTGAGCAGGCTGTCGCCGTCGATTATCGACTTTATATAAGTATTCAGTTGCGTTACACTCAGTACCGTTGATTTCATTAAAGTGTCCTCTTGTGATATTCGGCGGCAAGCAGGGCAATTCCTGCGGCATTGTCCGCCGAAAATTCGGGTTCGGCAAAGCCTGCGCCGAGCTTTTCTTCAAACTCTTTTCTGATAATGCTGTTTGACATAACTCCGCCCGAAAAAATCATCGGCAGACCGCCGAATTTTTCCTTTGCAAAAAGGGCGGTTTTATAAAGAGCCGTCATAATATAATCAAGGCAGTAGCGGCAGATATCCTCAGGCTTTTCGCCCTTTTCGAGCATCGCCCTGCACTTGTTTTCAACGCCCGAAAGACAGCAGTTGCCGTCCTTGAGCTTAATATTTACCTTATATTTCTTATCGCTTTTCCGGGCAAGCTCGTCAACATATTTCCCTGCAGGAAAAGGATAGCCGAGCATAACTCCGACTCTGTCAACCGCCTGACCTGCCTTGAGGTCAAGCGACGAAGCTATCAGCTCCGTTTCAAGCTCCCCTCTGACAAGCAGGGCTTGAGTTGTTCCGCCCGAAACGTGAAAAGCGAAAAAATCCTTGCCGTAAAGCTCACGCCTGCCGGAGGAATACAGAGCCGCCATAATGTGTCCCTGCTGATGTGAAAAGCGGAACAGCGGTTTGCCCGTTGCCGCCGACACCGACTCTGCGGCGCAAACACCCGTCAGAAAGCAAGGCATATACGAGCCCTCAGCCCTCATCGGTGCGTCGGAAACTCCGACTGCGGCTATCTCGCCGTCAAAGCCGTCAAAAAGCTCCCTCATAAGCTCGGGAAGCTGAACGGTGTGGTGAAAAACCGCATCGCTCTGACGAAGTCCAAGCTCCCCTTTTTTCACGGGCAGAAGCTTCTTGCGATGAACGACCGTGTCCGTATCGCTGTCATAAATCGCACACGAGGTCGTGTAATTGCTTGTATCAATTCCCAGATAATAAGGCATTTTAATCCTCTTTTTCTCTTGCGATAGAGCCGAGTATTCCGTTGATAAAGCTCTTGTCCTCGTCCGATCCGTAGACCTTGCAGATCTCAACAGCTTCGTTTATCGAAACACCGACGGGAACCTTGTCGAAATACTTCATCTCGCAGACCGCCATTCTCAAAAGAGCAAGGCTGACCTTTGAAATTCTCTGCTTGCTCCAGCCCTTGAGGTTTTTCTCGATCACGCCGTCAATCTCGTCAATATGCTCCTCGGCTTTTCTGACGATATCAGCGGTCATTTTATTCTTTTCGATAACCTCCGATTCAACCGCAATTTTTAAAATTTCATCAATCGTAAGCTCGGAATTGAAAGACCTTTCAAAAAGAATGATGAAGGCCTGTTCCCTTGCTTTACGCTTGTCCGCAGAAGGTGAACCCATTGTTTTCCGTCCTTTCGCTATAAAAAATCCCTCTGTATATATACAGAGGGCACAAGTTTCTTTTTGGAATATAAGGTGCGCTGAATTGTATATATACACTATTCAATGCATATTATACCACGCTTTTAAAAAATCTCAACTGTTTTTTGCATTATTATTTAAAAAACAGCCGTATTTGTCCGATAATTTAGAATCTGAACGTCCGGCACTGAAGTCTTAAACGGTTTGAAAGGTATTTATCCCTGAAAGCATCGCTTATACGAATTACAGCGTGCCGTTTTCAAACTCACGCTTAAACCATACGTCCTTAACTTCAAATTCAC
>JAEDFL010000067.1 GCA_016292785.1 Clostridiaceae bacterium
TCACCCTTGATATCAGGGCAATATCCCTGACAGAGCCGTCGTCAATTCCGAGAGCTCCCTCGTTGTGCGGAATAATTCCGTACATACAGCCGAGGTCAACACGCAGATTGTGCTCCTTGTCACACAGGAGCGCACGAGCCTCTAAGGTTTCGTTAATTATGCACGCCTCGTGCAAAGCGTTCGGAGAGGAAAGAGCCGCCTGATTTGACGGTGTGAGAATCGTTTGTCCTTCGGGTTTAAAATTTAGCATAAGTTTTACCACCTTTGTTTTATTTTAAAAATTTTTTCTACTAATTTATATGATTTATATTGTCTTTAATGACAAATACATCTATACTTTTAGCATTAAATGTGATATAATATAATGTAAAATTATATTATTGACGGAAAATCTCGAAAGGAGCGATCAAATGGACGTTCGTGTTGGCGATAAGCTTGTTATGAAGAAAAATCATCCCTGCGGCTGCAATACCTTTGACGTGCTGCGTTCGGGAATGGATTTTAAAATCAAGTGCGAAAAATGCGGACATGAGGTCATGGTTCCCCGTTCAAAGGCGGAAAAGAATATCCGCAAAATTATCCGTCCGGAGGAGTAGCACCTTCCGAAAAAATAAAATTCGGAGGATTGTTTTATGATAGATAAGCTTCAATCGGTTGAAGAAAAATTTGAAAATATAAACTCACAGCTTTGCGATCCCGACATCGTTTCGGATATTGAAAAATACCGTTCGCTGATGCAGGAGGCGAAGCACCTGACGCCCGTTGTTGAAAAATTCCGTGAATACAAGAAGGTCAACGCCGACTTTGAGGAGGCTCAGACCTTGCTCAACGAGAGCGGACTGGATAAGGATTTCCGTGAAATGGCGCAGGAGCAGTTTGAGGAATCGAGGGACGCCCTTGAAAAAATCAGGGAGGAGCTTAAAATTCTTCTCCTGCCGAGAGATCCGAACGACGACAAAAACGTTATCATCGAGATCAGAGGCGGAGCAGGCGGCGAGGAATCCGCCCTCTTTGCGAACTCCCTTTTCAGAATGTATTCGATGTACGCCGAGACAAAGGGCTGGAAAACCGAGGTTCTCAACTCCAACCCGACCGAGCTGGGCGGTTTTAAGGAAATCAGCTTTATGATAACGGGCGACGGCGCATATTCACGCTTTAAATTCGAAAGCGGCGTCCACCGTGTTCAGCGTGTTCCCGAAACGGAATCGCAGGGAAGAATCCACACCTCGACCGTTACCGTTGCCGTACTGCCCGAAGCCGAGGAGGTTGATCTTCAGATCAGTCCGACCGACTTGCAGATAGATACCTTCCGCTCCAGCGGCGCAGGCGGTCAGCACATCAACAAAACCGAATCCGCAATCAGGATCACTCACATTCCGACAGGTACGGTGGTTGAATGTCAGGACGAAAGAAGCCAGCACAAAAACAAGGATAAGGCGATGAAAATTCTGCGTTCAAGGATACTCGAAGCCGAAAGGGCAAAGCAGAACGAAGCCATCGCAGGCGAAAGAAAATCACAGGTCGGCACAGGCGACAGAAGCGAGAGGATAAGAACCTACAACTTCCCTCAGGGCAGAGTCAGCGACCACAGAATCGGGCTGACCTTATACAAAATAGAGGCAATTATGAACGGCGATCTGGACGAGCTTATTGACGCTCTCATCACCGCCGACACTGCCGAAAAACTGAAAGCTGAGTAATAATATGAAAACCGAACTTCTTGACGGCGGCTCACGGCAAAGCATTGAAAAAGCCGCCGAAATACTGAAAAACGGAGGACTTGTCGCAATACCGACCGAGACGGTCTACGGACTTGCGGCAAATGCCTTTGACAAAGAGGCTGTCGTTAAAATCTTCAAGGCGAAGGGCAGACCTGTTGACAATCCGCTGATAGTCCACATATGCCGATTTGAGGAGCTTTACAAGCTCGTTAAATCCGTTCCGCAAAAGGCAAAGGAGCTTGCCGAGAAATACTGGCCGGGACCGCTGACGATAATTCTGCCGAAAGCGGACACCGTTCCCGATGAGGTGAGTCCGGGACTGACGACCGTTGCCGTCCGCTTTCCGTCACACCCCGTCGCAAGGGCGATAATAGACGCCGCCGGCGTTCCTCTTGCCGCTCCGTCCGCAAACTCGTCGGGACTTCCCAGCCCCACAACGGCGAAGCACGTTATGGACGATATGAACGGAAAAATCGAAGCTGTCGTTGACGGCGGAGCCTGCGACGTGGGAATTGAATCCACGGTCGTCACTCTTGCCGCCGAGGTGCCGAGACTTCTCAGACCGGGCGGAATAACGCTCGAACAGCTTGAAGCCGTGCTCGGTCACGTTGAGGTCGATCCTGCGGTTTTGTCGGAGCTTAAAGAGGGCGAACGTCCTGCCTCTCCCGGAATGAAATACAAGCATTATTCCCCGAAGGCGGAAGTATATATAGTAAACGGAAGTCTGCCGAGCTTCAAATATCAGTTGGACTCCGATCCCCGTGAGGGAGATGCGGCGCTCTGCTTTGACGGCGAGGAGAACGGACTTTCCGTTCCCTGTCTGAGCTTCGGCAGGGAGGATCGCTCGTCCGAACAGGCGCACAGTCTTTTTGACGATCTTCGTAAATTTGATGAAATGGGCGCAAGGAGAGTTTTTGTCCGTGCTCCGTCGGCTGACGGTGTGGGACTCGGTGTTTACAACCGCTTGCTTCGTGCGGCGGCGTTCAAGATACTCAATCCGCCCGTTATTTACGGACTGACAGGTCAGAGCGGCGCAGGCAAGACAACCGTTGCCGCCGAGCTGAAAAAGAAAGGCTATCTGATAATCGACGGAGATGTTCTTGCAAGGAAAGCGGTCGGGGATCCCGAGGTTCTCAAAAATCTTGCGGCGGAGTTCGGCGAGGACGTTATCTCTACCGATGGAACGCTTGTTAGAAGTCTTGTTGCGAAGCGTGCTTTTGCAAGCGAGCAGAAGCGGCAGAGACTTAACGAGATCACCCACCCTGCGATTACAAAGCTCACGCTACAAGAAATCAGAAATAATTTTGAGCCTTATATGAAAGGTGCGGTTATTGATGCGGCGGCGATATTCGACTGCGAGCTTCCGAAATACTGCACCAAGATGATTGTTGTCACCGCAGACGAAGCTGTCAGAGCCGAAAGAATAATGAAGCGTGACGGCATTGACCGTGAGACGGCGATGCACAGAATAAACGCTCAGAAAAATGAACAATACTATATTGAAAGGGCAGATATCGTTATCCGAAACAATAAAAACGAAAATCTTGCCGATCAACTGAGTGAATTATAAATCAATCGCCCTGCGCAAACTGTCGGTTCGGGCAAGGCGAAAAACAACATGTATGCTGTAAATCAGTCGAATTTTTAAGGAGGATATCACAATGGCAGAAGAAAAGACAGAAGTTGAAGTTTTATGCGAAAAATTGCTTATAAACAAGAAGCACAGCGCAAACTTTGTTGACGAAGCGGAGTTTGCAAAAGCAATGGATTATGCCGAGGATTATAAAAAATTCCTCAACGATAACAAGACCGAGCGAGAGGTTGCAGGCTTTGTTGTTGCCGAGGCGGAGAAAAACGGCTTCGTTCCCTTTGACAAGTTCAGGAAGTATGCCCCTGGCGACAAGGTTTATTATCTCAACCGCAACAAGGCGGTGATCCTTGCCGTAATGGGCAAAAAGAGCGTCGGTGAGGGCGTCAGAATAGCGGCGGCTCATATCGACTCTCCCCGTCTTGATCTCAAGCCCAATCCGCTCTATGAATCCAACGAGCTTGCACTTTTCAAAACCCGTTACTACGGTGGAATAAAAAAATACCAGTGGACGGCAATTCCGATGTCGCTTCACGGCGTTGTTATTCTCAGGGACGGCACCGAGGTTGAAGTCAGCGTCGGCGAAAAAGAAGGCGAGCCTCAGTTCGTCATCTCCGACCTTCTTCCCCACCTTTCCAAGGAACAGGACAAGAGAAATCTTGAAGGCGGCATCACGGGCGAGGAGCTTAACGTTATTGTCGGCTCTCTCCCGTTCAAGGCAGACAAGGGCAGCGAGCTTGTCAAGCTGAATGTTCTCAGGCTTCTCAACGAAAAATACGGCATGACCGAGGAGGACTTCCTCACAGCCGAGCTTGAAATTGTGCCTGCCGCAAAGGTTACGGACATCGGCTTTGACCGCAGTATGCTCGGCGGCTACGGTCACGACGACCGTGTCTGCGCCTATCCCGAATTTACCGCAATTCTCGGTCTTGACGAGGCTCCCGATTACACGGCGGTCGCAGTCCTTGCCGACAAGGAGGAGACAGGCTCCGACGGCAATACGGGACTCAATTCCTCATATCTGAAATATTTCATCGCCGACCTTGCAAGGGCGGAAGGTCTTATGGCTCACGATGTGCTTTCAAAATCGAAGTGTCTTTCCGCCGATGTAAATGCGGCTTTCGATCCGACCTTCCCGACTCCGTTCGAGGCGAGAAATTCCTCTTATCTTAACAAGGGCATCGTCGTCACAAAATACACGGGCGGCAGAGGCAAGGGCGGCACCTCGGACGCAAGCGCAGAGTTTGTCGGCGAGGTCACAAGGATTTTCAATAATGCGAATGTAAACTGGCAGATGGGAGAGCTTGGCGCAGTTGACGCAGGCGGCGGCGGAACGGTCGCAAAGTATATTGCCAACCTTGACGTTGACGTTATCGACGTCGGCGTTCCCGTGCTTTCAATGCACTCCCCGTTTGAGCTTATCGCAAAGCTTGACGTTTATATGGCTCACAAGGCTTTCTCCGCTTTCTTCAAGGCGTAAAATCCGCAGCGGTGATAATATGTCGTCAAAAGAACCCGAAAACACCTTGCGTGAAAATAATTTCGGCGAACGTCCTCCCGAATTTGATTATTCTGCGGAGGACTTCGGCGAGCCTGTGCCGACGGGACGTTCACTTCTTCTGACTCGTGTGCTGATCGTTGTGATAAACCTTGCGGCGATCATCTTCTGCCGCTCCTTTATCCAAAGCTGGTACACCGTTCACGGCACAACACCCCTGTGGATACCGATAATCTTTCTGCTTGTTCCTCTCGGCTCTCTTTTCTTCATCTATTATTATATGGGCAGGATCGGTTTCGAGAGGATAATTAAGCTTATTTGCCTTGCTTTCTGTGCGCTTCATATAATTAACTTCTTTTCTCCCGTTGACCCGGCGCAGATCACCCTCGGCACAGAGGGCTATTCCTCCGATTACAACTATGTAACTCAGGCAGGAAATCTCCTCGGAATCGCTTTCCCGAAAGAGGGAAGCGCAACCACGACCGACAGCATTACGTCCGACTTTGAGAGCAGTAAGGTCAATCTATTTGATAAAACCAAATCGCTCCTTGCTCAGGAAAAGCTTTATTCCTGCACCGAGGCTATTTACACGGACGCTCAGGCAGAAGCCTTTGAAAAATCCCTTTCAGCCGATCCGGTCTGGCTCAGGGAAATTCCCGAAAAGCTGAGCGAACTCCCTTTCTCTCTGATTGACAGCTCGGGCTACGACTTTTACCTTTTCTTTGACTGTGACGGAAACAGCTTCAACGCTGTGCCCGAATCGGGAAAGCACACCTTTTACAGCGTGATGTATAACTCAAAAAGCAACAGTCTTCAGATTTTAAAATACACGAAAAAATTCTAAACAGGATGGGCATATGATTAGAGTAAATGAAATTAAAACTCCGCTTGAGGGTACATATGACGATGTTCTTGCGGCAACGGCAAAGGCTTTGCGAATTGCCAAAAGGAAAATTCTTTCGCTGGAGATCGTCAGGAAATCTCTCGATTCAAGGAAAAAAGAAAATCTCTTTTTCGTTTACAGCGTCAATGTGACCGTTGACGGCGACGAGGCGGAAATACTTGCAAAAAGCAAAAACAAAAAAGCGGCTTCGGTCGAGCCGTTTACCTATGTTATGCCCGAAAACAGGCGAAAAAGCGAGCTGAGACCGATCGTTGTCGGCTTCGGTCCGGGCGGAATATGGGCGGCGCTGACACTTGCAAGGGCAGGGCTCAGACCGATCGTCCTTGAACGGGGACGTGACATTGACGCAAGAACTGCCGACGTCAACCGCTTCTGGACGACGAAAAAGCTGGACGAAACCTCAAACGTTCAGTTCGGAGAGGGCGGTGCAGGCACTTTTTCCGACGGAAAGCTCACAACGGGGATTAAAGATAAGCTCTGCCGCAAGGTTTTTCTTGATTTTGTCGAATACGGCGCACCCGAAGATATTCTCTATTCATGGCGGCCGCATATCGGCACCGACAAGCTCGGTCAGGTCGTGAAAAACATTCGTGAAGAGATCAAGCGGCTCGGCGGCGATGTATATTTTTCCTGCTGTTTAACCGATATAATAATCGCCAACGGTGTTGTCCACGGCGTCACCTATAAGAACGAAAAGGGCGAGCTGATAGACCTTGAAACCGACAGCGTAATTCTTGCCGTAGGTCATTCGGCAAAGGACACGGTGGAGATGCTCTACCGCAAAGGCCTTGACATAATGCAAAAGCCGTTTTCCGTCGGCGCAAGAATTGAGCATCCGAGGGAAATGATCGACAGGTCGCAGTACGGCGATTTTGCAGGTCACCCGGCTCTCGGTGCGGCTGACTACAAGCTCTCCAACCACTCTCTGCACCACAGAGGCGCATACACCTTTTGTATGTGTCCGGGCGGCACGGTCGTTGCGGCGGCGAGCGAGAACGGCGGAGTGGTCGTAAACGGAATGAGCAACTATGCCCGTGACGGCGAAAATTCAAACTCTGCTGTGCTGGTCGGCGTTGAGCCTGAGGACTTCGGAAGCGATCATCCTCTTGCCGGCTTCAAGCTTCAGCGTGAAATTGAGGAAAAGGCGTTTGTCTGCGGCGGCGGTGATTTTACCGCTCCGGCTCAGCTTGTCGGCGATTTTCTTCAGAATGTCAAATCAACTCAGCTCGGAGATGTAAATCCGTCCTGCGCCACGGGAGTTAAGCTCGGCGATATCCGTCAGGTTCTTCCGCAGAAGGTCACCGAGGCTATGGCGGCGGCGATCGTGAAATGGGGAACTCAGCTCAAGGACTTTGACCGTCCCGATGCGGTGCTGACCGCTCCCGAAACGAGGTCATCTTCACCCGTGCGTATTATGCGAGATGAATTTTTCCAGTCGCTCAAGGTCAGGGGACTTTATCCCTGCGGCGAGGGCGCAGGCTATGCAGGCGGTATTGTCTCGGCCGCCGTTGACGGAATACGCTGCGCTCACGCAGTTCTCGGCGACGAATTTTAAGTTGATATTGAATATAATGTATGTTATACTGACAGAAGCTCTGAAAAAGGAGGCGATTGTTTACGAAAACACGACTGAGCGAAAAAATGGAGCAGAATAAGGCGATTGGAAAGCTTCGCATTTTTCTCTGCTCAAAAGTATTTATGATAATTCTCTGCGTTATCGGTGCGGCTTTTGTCATCGCAAGAGGCAAGGGCGATATTATGCCCCTCGTTTACGGCAATCTCGTCCTCGGAGCGATACTTTGCTTTATCCTCGTTGTCTGTGATGACCTTATCGCAACGCTGATGCCGTTTCTTTTGATAAGCTGTATCTCGATTAAATGCTACAATTCCTTTGATATTTATATCAAGCTTTTGCCGCTGGCACCGCTGATCGTTGCTGTTCTGATATTTCATTTCGTCGTCTATCGGCGAAAGCTCGACATGGGCAAGACCTGGCCGGGAGCGGCGGCAGTCGCCGTTGCGGTCACGCTCGGAGGTCTCGGCAAAATAACCGCCGCCGAATATTTCAGCGGCACGGCTCTTTTCTACACCTTCGGTCTCGGAATAGGTATGTTCCTGATGTATATGATAATGAACACCCACTATCACGCAAGCGACAAGTATGTTCTGCGGCTGAAATTTTCCTTTATAATGATGCTGACCGGACTTTTCTGTGTGTTTATGATCGTTCATCATTACATACTTTTCTGGCCGAACTTCATGGCGAAGCTCAGCCCGATATATTTTCAATGGAGAAATAACGCATCGACTATCCTTATGCTGTCAATGCCGTTCTCTTTCTATCTGTCGATTCACAAATATCCGTTCCTTTTCGTCGGCGGATTGCAATATATTGCAATCCTTTTCACCGGCTCAAGGGGAGGTGCGCTCGGCGGCACTATCGAATGTGCGCTCTGCCTGATCGTGCTTGTCTACTGCGATAAAAAGAACAGAAAAAAGACGCTGATAACCATTGCTTCGATCGTAACGGTTGCCCTTTCCGTCTTCATCGTTCCGCTGATGGATTTTTTCGGACCGGTGCTGATGAGGCTTGCCGGCGGCGACTCAATCCGTGAGGGACTTATCCGCCGTGCGCTTGAGGA